>JAEYQN010000137.1 GCA_023409995.1 Cyanobacteria bacterium OH_CBB_238
CAACAACAGAATGAACTGAATTATTTCTTATGAATGCAGCCAATTTCTTTATTGTTGAATCATTGAGTTTTTTGCTATCTTTTATACCCAATTCAATAAACTTTTCTTTATTTGCAGGAGTGACTTGAACACCTGCAACAACCAAGGGCCCAAAGAAGTCACCTTTTCCAGACTCATCTGTTCCTATATATATTTCTGCATCAATAATATTATCATTAGGCACATTAATCATTGATTGTTGTTTTCCAGTTGTAGAACTAATTCCAACAATTCTCTCTATCTCTTTTACTATGCCTGAGACATCTTTTCCTTGAACAAGAAATTTACAGCTATTATAATACGTTGCCTGAAAAGATGAAGATTTTGCTCTCCAATTCGCATATTGAATAGTGTCAAATGAAACATCTAATGTCCCAAAAAATGTTTTAATTTTTTCAGCCTGTTGGCTCGTAAGTTTTACAGTATATGAATTCATTCCTATAGCATACCATGGCTCTATAAATTACTTATTGTGTTAATTGTAAATTTCTGTGAATGTAATCAAGCATATATGTTCAAAATATTTTACTCATGGCTTTATAACTAATAAAGTTGTGTGCATGTGTATTGCTTTAACTAGCAAATTAGAAAACGAGTATTATGTGAGAGTCGATCAATATAAAAATAACTACAATCTAAAACCTTTACCAATAGCATCAAGCCCTAAGCTTACCAGTAGTTACTTGAATAATGGGGTTTCTGATAGTTTTCAGAAACAGCCAATAATGAATAATGAAAAACAAAACTATCAAGTATACAAACATTCGAATGCTATACACTTAATTTCATTTAAAGCACTCTCTAATTATGAAAACAACGAAACGAAAAAACCAGAAATAAGAACTGGTTTGTCTGGCGACAGCCTTGACTGTGAGAATATATATATATCCGGATATCTACCGCGAGGAGAAGTTCTACCATTTGAGATAGTTGACTCTGAAAACGATCAAAAAGATATTTTTGTAACATTGCCGGGTGGAGGCAACCTAGGGAAAATTCCTGAATCAATAAAAAAAGCTCTTATACCAACCATTATAGAAACTCCGTCTGACTTTAACATAAAGCTTTATGGAACAACAAATAAAACTCGTAAAAATCCAGCTAACGTCTTAATAGACATTGAATACAATGGTGATAAAAAAGACTTAATACATGCCAACTTTAACAAGCTGCTTTATAAAAACACTATCAGTCCAGAAGAAGTTCTTAATAGACTTTTGGGTTACAAAAAGGTATTGTATGGAGAGGAAGTTGGAACCGAAAAAATTAAAGAAGCAGAAAAAGCAATTTCAACCATTACAAAAACTCTTGAAGATCCTAAAAACCAAAAAATACTATTAATAGGACATAATAAGCCTGATGGAGATACGCTTGGATCATGTTTAGGTTTGAAGGCTGCACTTGATTATATGAATAAAGAACAAGTTGACATTGCAATTGACGATGTTGTAACTGGCTTTTTGCGTAATTCACTTGATACAGAGACTATTAAACGTTCTGCAAACTTTATTTCATCGTTGAATGATGGCATAAATTCAAGAATGAAATCTATTTCAAATGAGGACATTGCCCCTGAGCAACTACAAGAGCTCTATGGATTACAACACGTGAAGAATCATTATAATGAGAAGATTTCACCATTAGAAGAAAATGACAAATATGACGTAGTTGTTATCCTTGACGTTCCAACCCCAACAAAAATATCAAAAGAAATAAAAAAATACACAAAAGATGCTAAAAAGATTATATACATTGATCATCACCCATTCCAAAGATCTGAATGGCAAAAAGAACAAGACAACGATGGCATTAATATCGACAAAATAAAAAAACAACATTTATACTGGACTGAAACAAAAATGCCGGCAAATACAATGCTGGTATCAATTATTATAGACAAATTACTACCAGAGCTATCATATAAATTTAGAGATAGCCTACAGATAAAAAACGGCAATTTAGCTGAAAAGAGACTAATAAACAATATGGCGCAATCTCTGGTTGTAGGGACAAATACTGATACTGGAGGATATAGAAGAGGAATAAGTAAGACAGAAGAAGATGAAAAACTCCCTCCTGAAAAAAAGGTAAGTTTTGCACCTGCTGCTTTATCAGATTGGCTTTTAAGCTTAACAAATGGAGATGTTACAAGGAGAACAATCAAAAAAGCAATGAAATATGATGTTCCGAATATGGCTGACTACTATTTTCCAGAGGACTTTGTAGATTTTTATAATACGGAAAAAGAAAGCCATGAAATATTGGAAACAGAAATTCCTACATTAGATGAAATTTTTACAAGCAAAAATAATATATCTTGTGCAGACATAGCGGAGAATCTTGATCAAAACACAAAAGTTTATCCTGAGTTGGGCTTAGGAATCTCAAAAATCAAATTCGACTCGATAAAAAAATTCTTACGAGCATATAATATGGAAAAATCCGAAATTAATATGCAAGACATAATTGCAGCTTACAAGTTTAATAAATACACTATTGCAATGAAATACGCCAAGAAAAACTACGAAGGCTTTGAAAAATATAAAGTCGCAGACAAATATGAAGACAAAAAAATAAGTGTTATGATCAGAGAAGAAGAAAAAGCCGGAGAATTAAACACTAGATACCACAAAGCAACTACTAACAGCTTGGGATTTTCTTTTAGATCTCCAGAAGGAACAAACTATGCCGGGATACTTGCAACGCTATTTAACGGAGGCGGACACGCATCAGCAGCTGGAGGAAGTATAAGTGGACAAGGAGTCACTTCCGATTCTAAAATAACACTGTATATTAACGGAAAGAAATCAAATTCTTTTAATGAAATGTATAACGTTGCAAAAACGAATTATGAAAACAATTACTACGACAAATTAGATGACAATTTTAAGATTGAAATAAAAGTCTCTGATGACGGGATCGCAATAAGTGATTTAATAAGCGGTGTTGTAAAAGAGATTAGACAAAACTCATAATTTATAATAAACTAAGCTATGTTTAGGCATTAAAATTAAGGGATATTATGATTATAAAAACATTTCCTACAGGGGTTTTGCAGGTTAATACTTACCTCCTAATTGATGAAAAATCAAAAGAAGCTGTCATTATTGATTTGGGTGGAGACTTTGAAAAGCTAAATGATGAAATAAAAAAACATGATGCAAAGCTAAAGTTTGTACTTAATACCCATGGGCACTTTGACCATATAATGGGAGATGTTTCTGTATTAGAAGGTGAAAATAAAGTTCCTATTTATATGCATAAATCCGATTTACCTCTTTCCGACAATATTGAAGACAGCCTAAAAAAATGGGGTATAGCAGCATCTTTTCCAAAAATAAAAATTGAAAACTTTGTTGATGAAAGTAGTGATTTAGCAATCGGGGGCCACAAAATAACAGTAATACATACCCCGGGCCATACATTAGGTGGTGTTTGTTACTTAATAGACAATGACTTATTTGCAGGAGACACGCTATTCTATAACTCAATAGGAAGAACTGACCTTGAAGGTGGAAATTATCAAACATTAATAAGTTCAATTAAAGATAAATTATTCAAATTAAATGATGAAGTGAAAGTCTATCCAGGTCATGGACCGGCAACAACGATTGCTTTTGAAAAACAAAATAACCCTTACTTAAAATAGAAATAAACAGCCAATTTATATTTGATATAAAATATAAATTATACACGGTGATTAAGAGTTGAATATGAAAAAAGATATAATTGAAAAAATAAAAAAATTAAAAAGAGAGAAAAATGCTGTAGTATTAGCGCACTGTTATCAAAATGTTGAAATAGATGAAGTTGCTGATTACGTTGGAGACTCTTTATACTTGAGTCAAATGGCAGCAAAAACCGATGCTGACATAATTGTTTTTGCAGGCGTATACTTTATGGCAGAAACAGCAAAAATGCTTTCTCCGAACAAAAAAGTGCTATTGCCAAGAATGGAAGCCGGATGCTTAATGGCAGATATGATTGATGCTGAACAAGCCCGAGAATTCAAAGCAAAAAATCCGGGAATCCCTCTTGTTTGTTACGTGAATTCAACTGCTGAAGTTAAGGCTGAGTGTGACATATGCTGTACAAGCTCAAATGCAATAAACGTTGTAAAATCTTTAAACACAGACAAAGTTCTGTTCGCCCCTGATACTTATCTGGGAAGTTTTGTAGAATCTCAATTAGATGGCGTTGAAATTATAAAATATCCAGGATTCTGCCCTACTCACCTTAGAATAACTGTAGCAGACATTGAATCGATGAAAAAGCTTCACCCTGAAGCACTTGTCCTTACGCACCCAGAATGTCATAAAGAAGTTGTTGCTATCTCTGATTATGTGGGAAGCACAACAGGAATCATGAATTATGCAAAAAATTCGGACAAAAAAGAATTTATCATTGTAACAGAGCTTGGCGTTGTAGAAAGATTAGAAAGAGATTTAAAAGATAAAAAATTCTATCTAGTCAGCGAAAAAGCTGTTTGTTCTAATATGAAATGGCATCAACTAGAAGACATTCTAAATGCACTCGAAAATGAAAAGCACGAGATCTTTGTTGATGAAGAAATTTCTGAAAAAGCACTTCATACAATTGAAAAGATGATTAAAATTAATGGCTAAAAAGAATTCTATTTCACTTCATTAATTAGCTTATTAAGAGATTCAAGAGCATCAGGAGGCAATTTGTCCAACCCCCCTTTTTCTATTTCTCTTGATTCAATAAATGATATTCGATCTTTCATTCTTGCAATAAACTGTTCCTTATATGATTGATCAGAGAGATTAATATTAAACTCTCCTAATTCCATTATCTCAACATCAGAGAAGTTTCCCCACTGCTTAAATTCAGCACTACCCTCAACAATAGACTCAATTATAGAAAGTGTGTGTTTAGGTTGAACTTTTTGTCCCATAAAATCGCCAGTATTCAATATATAGCAAGCAACCACATCCTCAAGTAGTTGCTTAAACCTTGTATAATCAACTTCTAATGGGTAAGTTCTAAACGGATTTGCATATGGTTCAACAACAAGGGCATTTGGATCAATTCCTTTTGCCAGTCTTTCAGCAGTTGTTCTTTTTGTTGCCAAAGTAGCACCCATAGAAGCCCCTAATGATGCTCCATTTAACTTAATTACAGGAGGAATTGTAGGGTCCTTCATAAGCCAAAAGATTGCATTAATTGGCTCATCTACTCTATCCACTCTATTAGGAGACCATAGCTTTGACTTAACCGCCCTTCCATTTCCATTTCTTATATCTTCTGTTACAGAGTAAACTTTGCCATCTGCCTTACAAACAGCTCCATTGTTTTGCTGCGTTAATATAAATTTATTATCATAGCAGTCCATTGGATAATCTTGAGTTTTATCAAAATATCCCGGCTCCAGCGCAATAGAATATTTATCTTTTACATTGATTATAAAAGCATCATCATGTAAAACAGTAATATCATATTTATCATTATGCTTAGCATGAGTTATAGTCGACTTCCCTGAGCCAGAAAGTCCAAAAACAGCCACTGTATATTTGTCGCTATTTGTTAAGTTATAACGTTTTAAACCGCCATGGCAAGAAGCATAACCATTTCGAGCCGCACATCCCCAAGCAAGCGTCAATGTACCTTTTTTATGTTCACCAAAATATCTCATACCTAGGATTGCAGCACAGTTATGCTTTGGATCAAAAAATGTCAAACCATAAGGATAGTCAGGATGTGACCAGTCAGGATCAGAAAATACATATAAATCTCCTTCCGCAATTTTCCTTGATAGGTCATACATTTCTGAATATTTTTCATTTACATACTGAAAATTTAGAAGCCAGCTGTACATTATATTTTCAAAACCTTCTGGAATAGTCAGATGCGCCTTTACCATAAAATCTTCTTCTAAACCAATCACTGCTTCAGTGGTATACATATGTTTATTTCGTGTAGAGTATATTGCCTCCCTTATTATTGGCAACAACTCTGCTAAATCGCACCCTGGCTCACCAACTATTTTTCTGGCAGCTGCACATCTTCCAACAACTGTACCATCATTAAATAATAATTGATTTGATCCTTTTGGAAGTCCTTGTTTTTCCGGCTCAAACACAGGCATTCCTGTTAACTCTATCGTGCCTGGACTATAAAGGGCTAATTTATAAGCTTCTGAAACTGACTTAATTAACTCGGTATTATTACCAAAAAACGCAGATTGGATGGTAGCTCTTGCTGCAGATGTTATATTTTTAAATTCTTCTGAATTAGTAAAAAACTCAATAGTTGACATTTTTGATATCTCCTTTTGACTCCAGATAGGTGCATTAGATATTAATTATAGCAGTAGTGTTAATTTTTAACCAGATTAGATAATTTTTTCTTAAAGATCAGGAACACAATTCTTCCAACTTAAGCCTTAATGTTAAGTTATTATTGGCCAATGTACTTTTCTTAAGGTATTCGACATCTAAACTATTTGCAATGTGCTCAATATTAAACATCGCAGATATTAAAATTATTTTAGTATTCTTATAAGCACTTACGCCCTTAACTTGTTTAACAAACCACTCTCCAGCAGTCTCTGGCTCAAAATCAAACTCCATTTGTAAGTCAGAAATAATAATATCAAATGGCTCATTTAAATTATCATTGATAAGCTTCAATCCTGCTCTGGCACTATCAGCTTCCTGACATACAAACCCCTTGGGGAAGTATGTCTTTATTGTTGCAAGATGGAACCTTCTCCAAGTTGCACTATCATCTACAATTAACACTCTTTTGTCCATACTCATAATTATAACAAAAATAGTACATTTTTCTAATTTAATTATCAGCACAAAGCATATTTATTTAAAAATAAAATATGAAATAATGAGAAATAAGCAAAGACAATTTGCTTTACATTTGTTGGAAGAAAGATTATGAACATATTAGCTTATTTTAATTTAATAAAAAGAAAAGTGGATAGATTTAACAGAGCTGTAGAAACCCAAAGAAAT
This sequence comes from Cyanobacteria bacterium OH_CBB_238, assembly GCA_023409995.1. Classification (GTDB taxonomy): domain Bacteria; phylum Cyanobacteriota; class Vampirovibrionia; order Gastranaerophilales; family Gastranaerophilaceae; genus JAEYQN01. Next base: position 7,029 of record JAEYQN010000137.1, read on the forward strand.
CATCAATATAGCAGCAACCCATTTACAAACGCATACAATAAAACTTATGTATGGATTGATGATAATGATGATAATGAATTTTTAAGATAACTCTGCTTGTATTATGTACCTTGGTCGTGACTTAACTTCCTGGAAAAGTTGCCCTAAATATTCACCAATAACACCCAGACAAAGAATTTGAATTCCACCAATAAAAGTTATTGCCACAACCAAAGTAGACCAGCCTGGCAAGGTATAAGTGTTATGGAATTTTTCCCAAATAACATCCAATCCCAAGATGAAACTTATCAATGACATAAATATACCTACAAAGGTTACCGTTCTCAATGGAACAACGCTGAAAGATGTTATTCCTTTTGCTGCAAGTGAAAACAAATCCCAAGCAGAAAATTTAGAAACTCCTGCTGCTCTTGGTTTCACATCAAAATAAACATACTCTGTTTTATATCCAAATTCGTAAAAAATACCTCTTAAAAATAGATTAACTTCTCTGTATTCCCCAAGAATATTAAGAACTTGTTTACTGGTAAGCCTAAAATCAGAATGATTAGGCTTTATTTTAACTCCAAGCATATTCATTACTTTGTAAAATGCCAGAGCACTGTGTTTTTTCATAAAATCATCAGTCTCTCTATCATTTCTGATACCACAGACTATATGGGCTCCATCCTTGTACTTTTGCACAAATTCTTCAATTTTATTTTCATCTTGCTGCAAGTCTGCATCCAATGTGATGCAACAATCAATATTATATTTTCTAACTTCTAAAAGTCCGGCAAGGATTGCTCTTTGATTACCAAAATTTCTAGAAAAATTGAGAGCCTTCAGCTTTTTAGGATTATGGGAATGAAGTTTTTCAATTATTTCCCAAGTATTATCCGAACTACCATCATTTACCAAATAAATGAAACTATTTTTATCAACAATATCTCGATTCGAGAGGTCATCAAGAACTTCAAAAAGCCTATTTACTGTTGTTTCAATAACTTCCTCTTCATTATAACAAGGGATTACTATTGCTAATGTGGGTTTGTTCATTTTTTGTACCATATTAATTATGCTAGAATATACTTAGATAATAATTGATAAGGCAAAAACATGCAATCAAAAAAGCTCATCTTTAACTCTGACGACTTCGGATATTCTAAAGAATTTAATGAAGGAATAAAAAGAGGTTATCAATCAGGTGTATTAACAAGTACATGTATATTAGCAAATGGAGATGCGTTTGATGAAGCGATTAATGAAGTTCTACCTGAAATCGAAAACATAGGACTAGGAGTACACTTAAATATAATCGAAGGTAAAAGTTTAACCAATCCAGCTTTATTATGTGATACCAATGGTTGCTTTAACAATGGTTTTGCAGAATTAATGCTAAAATCAAAAAATAAAGAATTCGTGGATCAAGTAGAATTAGAATTCAGGAATCAAATAGAAAAAGTTCTCAGCAAAGTTCCTATAGATCATATAAACTCTCACGTTCACACACACGCGATTCCTGAATTATTTAGACTTGTGTGCAAACTAGCAAAAGAATATGAAATAAAAACAGTGAGGACGCAATTTGAAGCCCCTTATATTGTCCCTAAAATAAACAAAAACCTTTCTACTAAATTTCCTGTCAATTTACTCAAACTGGGTTTATTAAACTCATTTTCTATAGGCAACAGGCTATATGCAAAAAAAGAAGGACTAAAAACAAACGATTACATATTAGGAGTCACTTATACTGGGTATATGGATGAAGATACCATTTTGTATGGTTTAAAATCCATAATAAATAACGATTGCACAGCTGAGATACTAATACACCCAACATATTTTGCGAATGCAAACAACTCAAAACCATTTAATTATAAAGAATATTTGATAACTCAAAGTGAAACAATCAAAGAAGAGATTGAGAAAATGGGCTGGATTTTGACAAACTACAAACCCAACCCAAATTTTAGTTACTAGCCTCTTAGCAAACCGAATTAGTTACAGATTGTCCACTGTTGAAGTTTACAATATTATCAACAGTTATTTCTATAATTCTATCCACAGCCTCACGTGTATCATAAGCCGAATGAGGAGTCACGATGACATTTGGCAGTGCAAGGAGTTTATGATTAATTAATGTTTTTCTCAAACAAGTTGCATCTGAGCAGGAATGGTCTTTTATATAAACACAATTATTAGCCAAGGCTTCTTCGCACTCTAGCACATCTAAAGCAGCACCTGCCACTTTTTTATCAATAATAGACTTAAATAATGCCTCTGTATCTATCAACTCACCTCTCGCTGTATTAACGATTACAACACCATCTTTCATTGAATTAAGTCTATCTTCATTCAAAAGATGATAGTTTTGAGGCGTAGCGGGAGCATAAAGGGAAATAATATCAGCATTTTTGCATAAATGATCAATATCAACATATTCAAAACCATATTGCTCTTGCAACTGCTTATTTGGATATGGATCGAAGGCCAAAACCTCCATGGAAAAGCCCTTTGCAATTTTCATTGCCTTTGAACCAATAGAGCCCAAGCCTATAATTCCAATTTTCTTATTAAATAATTCCATTCCAAAATATTGGTTATTAACTATCCCATTTTTCATATCCTGTTCCGCATGGTATATTTTTCTAACCAAGGAAAGTAATAACCCAAAGGAATATTCAGCAATTGTGTGATCTCCATAATGAGGAGTATTAACAACTTTAATACCATTTGCTTTGCAATATTCAACATCTATATGAGAAAACCCAACAGACCTTGTGGCAATTAATTTCAAATTTGCAAACTTACTTAACACTTCAGCAGTAAGCCTGGATGACGTGAAAACCGAAATAATTTCAGCATTCACAATCTCCGAAGAAATATCACTGGTCGGCATCAACGACTCACTATTAAAGACTAATTCAAAATCAGGCGACAAGCTTGATTCCAAAAAGCCCTTTTCATATACTTTCGTATCAAAAAAGATTATTTTGTTCATTTTATGGTCTCGCTATTCTATTTATTTAAATCAATATGTCCTATGTCGGAATGTTCTTCTATATTTGACTTTGGACTATAATGAGCCGAAGATAATTCTTTTGGCTTATTAGTATTTTTTATATTATTATTCGAAAATTCTTTCATTTTCGTGTAATTAAATTCATTTTCCCATCTGGCAATAACAACTGTTGCAACACAATTTCCTATTAGATTTACAGTAGTTCTTCCCATGTCTAAAATTTGGTCAATTCCTAGAAGTATGGCAACACCAATTAGAGGATATCCAAAGCTAGTCAAAGTACCCGCCAAAACGACTAAAGATACTCTTGGAACTCCAGCGATACCTTTGCTGGTGAGCATTAATGCAAGCATAATTAAGACTTGTTGTTCCAATGTTAGTGAAACTCCCACTATTTGAGTCGAAAATAACACCGCTAAAGAAAGGTATAAAGTACTTCCATCCAGATTAAATGTATATCCTGTAGGCATAACAAAACCCACAATATTTTTAGGAACACCAAAATCTTCCATTATTTTCATTGCCTTTGGTAAAGCAGCTTCGGATGTAGCCGTAGAAAAGGCAAGCAAAGCAGGCTCTTGAATTGCTTTTATTAAAGAAATTAAGGATATTTTTGAAATTTTACAAGCAATAACAAGAACTATTCCAACAAATACTATCAATGCAAAATATAATGAAAATATTATTTTCGCATAATTAACCATTATGCCCATTCCATTTTGTGCAATTGTATACGAAATAGCACCGAAAACACCAAGTGGAGCAAAATTCATAACAAATTCCGTAAACTTAAACATAATTTCAGACAAAGAAGTCAATACATCAAGTATGGGCTTTGCTTTTTGTCCAACCGCACAAATTGAGATCGCAAAAAATATTGCAAAAACTACTATTTGCAGCAAATCACCCTTTGCCATAGCATCAACAATACTAGTTGGAAAAATATGTATAACTATATCAGATAATGAATTATGAACATTTGATTTTGCCATTTCATTGGCTGTCTCAATCATTGATGATGAAATAGCACTATTAAAGCCTACTCCTGGCTTAAAAATATGTCCAACGACAAGTCCAATAACTAACGCTATTGTTGTAACAATCTCAAAGTATACAATGGTTTTAACCCCTAATCTACCAAGAGATTTTACATTGCCATGTCCTGCAACTCCAGTCACCAAAACAGCAAATAACAATGGGGCTATGATCATTTTTATCATACTAAGGAATATTGTAGCCAAAGGATGCATTTTATTTCCAAATTCAGGAAACAACCATCCAACAAGAATTCCAAGTATTAATGCTATAAAAATCAGTAGTGTTAATTTAGTGTTCTTCAACTATTTTACTCCTGTAAACAATTATACTTCAAAAAAATGTTCAATATATTGGATTGCCATTTTTTTTGTAAACAACTGTAACGTTTTTTAAAAACTCTACAATTTATGAATGCGTATATACTTTATATATATACGAGACAGACATCAAATAAAGGAGATATTATGAGCCTTCTATCCAGATACTACGTAAAAGCAAGAATTCAAGAACAACTTATTAATAATGTTGCAGAAGAACACTATAGAGATGGTGCTGACGATATTTTTAGAGAAGTTGCTCAAATAAAAGAACTAATTGTTAACGCAAAAGAAGAAACTTCAAAAGCAGTACATGGATTTTTCGAAACAGCTGGCTATAGTTATTAGGGATTATAAACAACAACAAATAAAGCATTTGGCAAAATTAAAAACATGGACGGAGAAAAACAGGAAGCATTTAGCTTCCTGTTTTGTATTTTAGTTAAAATAATCTCTGCGAAAGAAAGTTATATATTATAGATGAAGCATTTACTATATAATCTTTTCCTGCTGGACTATTATATGGTCGTTTTGCCAATATAACAACAATATATTTTTTACCATTTGGAGCCCAGACTATTCCAGCATCACCAAGCATAGTACCAATATCACCAGTTTTATGCAAAAATATCGCATTTGATGGTAACCCTGCCTGAATTAATCTATTATTTTCAACATGGCTCATATAATCTACTATATATTCTCTAGACTTAAGAGAAAGAAACGAAGAGTTATCAATATTATAAAGCATAGTCGCTATATCTTTTGCAGATGTCTTATTTGTCCCGGCGAGGTCAGGTAACCAGTTTTGAATATATGTGTCCTTTAACCCCCAAGACCTAATTGCTCTATTGACATCCACCATACCTCCAACATTAGACATTATCATATTAGTAGCAGTATTGTCAGAATGCTGAATCATGACTTTTGCAAGGTTATTTATTGTATAGTAATTTCCTGCTCTTGCAAATTGAATATTACCAGAACCACTTGATCTGTAATATTCAGTAAGTTGCATTCTATCAGAAAGTCCGACTTGGCCAAGTTCAATAGACCTAAATAGCTCAAGCAAAACAGGAAGTTTTATAATACTCGCAGATGGATATTGTTGATTAGCTCTAATATTAACATATTTACCAGTCTCAAAGTCCCAAACAAACACTGAAGGATTGATCGTTGGATAGTTTTGAGCAAGCCTATTTAACCTAGCTGTTAGTCCTTGCATTTCTTCTGCTAAGTAAAAGCTAGACATTAGTGGTTTCTTTGGTTCTGCAGATTTCAGAAAATTTTTGCCTAAAAAATAATCATTTTTCAAATAATTAGAAGTTGGAGAATATAAGTCATCATAATTAACATTTACTGATTGGTTTTGAGGTCCGAATAACAGCTGTCGAGTGAAATTATTATATGTATATGGAAAAACGCTTGAAACAAGCACAACCATAAATATAAGTATGATAAGACCACCAAGTGGATGCTGTTTCTTTTTTTCTTTTCTATTGAAACGTACCGGCTTAACTACCGGCGTTATTGTTTTTCTTTGTTGCTTTTGTGAGCTATAACGCATTTCGACCTTGCGTATTGGAACTGCCAATGTTTAATCCTCCATGTCCATTTGTATATTATACAACATTTTGTTGAATAATTGGTAGTTTATTTATATTATTTTCACTATTATTTTATAATATTTTTGTACATTTTAAAAAAATTTGATAAGATAAGCAATAAGAGTTTAAAATATAGTAAAGAGGATAATAAAATGAAAAATGTGATCATTTTCACTGAAAAGAATAATTCAGAAGTGGAAAACATCTTAAATAGCAGTGATGAGTTAGATGTACGGATGAAAAATATTTCTGAGCTTAAAGAAGTTGAAAAATATAATCCATCACTAATAATATTAGAATTATCAGAAGAAAAGCTAAAAGAAGTTGCGATGGTCACAAGATTTGTTGCACCGACACTAGTTATTTCCGATAAAATCTATACAGATATAAAAATTAGAGGTGAAGCTTTTGACTATATAATCAAGCCAATCACTCCATACGAGCTTAAATTAAGAGTTAGAAATCTACTAAAAATAAAAGAATTAAAAGAAACAATAAAAACAGTTTCAACAACAGATGAACTAACAGGTCTTCATAACAGAAAATTCCTGCACGAAAGACTAGAAGCTGAAATTTCTCGTGCCCGTAGATATGAAACAAAACTATCTTGCTTATTGCTAGATATTGACTTCTTTAAGGTTGTAAATGACATGTACGGTTACGATTGGGGCGATGTCCTGCTTAAGAAAATTGCAGAAATGCTTGGTGGATTTATAAGAAAAGAAGACATATTAACAAGATATGGTGATGAGGAATTTATTATAATTCTTCCAAATACAACCGAGGAAAATGCTTTTATATTCGCTGAGAGGTTCAGACGAGACATTGAAAAAATGGAATTTATACCTGCTGGAGAAGAAGAAAAACACCCGATAACAATATCTGGGGGTATTTCTTCGTTTCCATTCTTGGAAAATGTTGATGAAAATGCAAATACGCTAATAAGATATGCGGAACATGCTCTTTATAATGCAAAAAAACGCGGAAAGAATAAAATTGTATTATTCTCACAAGTAAACCTTGACTATTAATTACAGGAAAAACACGATGACAACGTCCCAAGATATCAAACCTACATTTTTTTCATTTAACAACACTCAGAGATGCCAGTCTAAATGTACAACATGTGGAGCTTGGGAAACTCCGTCATCAGTTATGGAAAAAGAACTTACTACCCAAGAATGGAAAGACATAATAAGAAATATCAAAGACTGGGTTGGCGAGTATAAGTTTATTTTTTCTGGAGGCGAGCCTTTTTTAAGATCAGACGTATATGAGCTTGCTGAATATGCACTTAGCATAGGAGTATCTCCTGAAGTAATATCAAACGGATTAGCATTAAGTAATAAAGCTGAAGAGCTTATAAATTCTGCTTTTAAAACAATCATCTTCTCTCTAAATGCAGTTGAAAACCCACAACTTCATATTGACTCAAGGGGAAGAGCAGATAGTTTCAAAAAAACAATGGACGCTATTCAAAATTTAGTTTATCTGAATAGAACAAGAAATGCTGGAAAATGGATTTCTTTATCCACAGTGGTAATGCCGTCTAATCTCTCAGAAATAAAACCGATCGCAGAATTCGCAAAAACTGAAGGAATAGGTGTTGGCTTCCAACTCTTAGACAATGGAGACGCCTTCGTAAGGCCGCCTGATTATAAATTAGATAAAGAGAATTTTTCCAGCCATATTTCAGATAAAGCACTTACTGCAATTGATTTGATGGAAGAATTAAAAAAAGAAGGCTACCCTGTTTATAATGGAGAAAAGCAGTTAGATGCATTTAGATTATTAATTAAAAATCCTGAAAAAATTCCGAACATTAGCTGCCAAGTTGGTTATAATAACTTTTCCATTGATCCGTATGGTGATGTTAGGATCTGCTTTTGTATGGAACCAGTAGGTTCATTGAGAGAAAAAGGACCTCAGGAAATTTGGTATGGAGAAAAAGCTGAAGAGCAAAGAAAGATTATTGAAAGTTGCTCTAAAAGCTGCAGATTATTGAATTGTAATTTCAAAGATTAAATTAATGTTTTTATCTAATATTTTTGTTAAAAAGAAAAAAAGGTACATAAGCTGTCCTTGGATTGAATATGGAATAGACTTTGATTTGGGAGTATATGGATCAAATCTAAAAACTTGTTGTTATATGAGTGCACCAGGTGGAGGAAATTTAATTCTTGTAAACGATTACCGAGGAGAAAAAATTGACTGGAAGAATTTTTTTAAATTAAGAAACAGTTATAGAAAACTACAAGAAAGAGGAAAAACTATCCCTCAATGTGAAGGTTGCATTTTTTTGCATGAAGCAGAGTGGGAACAAAAAAATGAAATAACTCATATAATCTTCGATCATTGGACACACTGCAACTGCAAGTGCACATACTGCTACACTGAAGAAGATAAGAATAGTTACAATAATTTAGCTACCTACAATGTCCTACCAATAGTAAAAGACATGTTAGACAAAAATATTCTAAAACCAGGTGGAGCAATTGGTTTTGGTGGTGGTGAACCAACTATGTTAGAAGAGTTTGAAGAATTAATAGGACTACTCTTGAAAAATAATTTTACTAACATAAGGGTACCATCTTCTGGGATAAAATACTCTCCAATTATTGAGCAAGGAATAGCCCTAAATAAACTTACTGTTGTCATTTCAATTGATTCAGCAACAAAAGACACCTACAAAAAAATAAAGCAAATTGATGCCTTTGATAAAGTATGTGAAAATATAATTAAATACGCTAACGCGCAGACCACTGTTGGAACCGTAGTAAGCAAGTATATTATTATACCGGGAACTAATGACACCATATCTGAACTTGACAAATGGCTTACATTCAATAAAGAAAATAATATCTTGTCTATTGCAATTGATGTTGAGAACAGTTGGCTAGGGAGATTAAAAGAGCATGAAGAAGAATACAAAAACATAATAAAGCTTATAAAGCATGTCAAAAAAAGTGCAAGTGAGATGAATTTTATTATGTGCGATGTATGCGATAGAGCCAAACACCTAATCAAAAGCCATAAGAACAGAGAAAAAGCCTAATGATTGAAAATAATGAACAAATTAACCATACTCCTATTTTAAAGAATAAATACTTATTGCTAACTCTGGCTTTGTTACTGGTAATACACACAGTATTGGCAACTATAGCTCAAAGGGGTATTTTTGCCGACGCAGCACTGGATATGCTCAAGATTTTAGACGCACTATCAAATGGTGACTTAGGTTTTAGCTATAGAATTAATTCACCACACCCTAGAGCGATAATCAATTTCTTTTACCAACTGCCTGTGAATATTGCATATTTTGTATTCAATGTTCACAACAAACAAACTCTTATGAGTATATTTTCAATGTCAATGTTTGCCAGCCCTTTGTTAGCTTTATTTTACAACTTCCATATTTCAGCCAGAGCAAAGAGGTGGGATATAGCAATTATTGGACTATCATTTTATTTATTATTCATACTCCCAAGTTCTTTATATTCGGTGGTGGAAACCAGATTAGCTGTTCCATTATATATGATTTTACTTAATTATCTTGCCTGCAATATTGAATATAAAAAATATGACTTATTAATTATATCAATTTTATTAATAACCTTATTTAATTCACATGAAATAGTATTATTTGTTGGTTTATTTTACTTTATTGTTTCATTACACTACGCAAAAAAAGCTGAAACAAGAGCAGAAAAAAAGGTAAAAAGATTAATTGGTAATGTTTCTTTGGTTGCAGCAATTTACATGGCATATTGTTTTTATACATTGCCGTTAGTTGGAGAAGGTGTAAGATTTTCAGATGAGTTTCTAATGTCTCTGAAGGTAATTTTCGGTGGCAGCATAGGAATAACTTCATTATTGTCCTTTACACTTCTTATGAGTTGTTTAGTCTATAAAAAATATTATTCTGTGTTTATAAAAGCAGCACTCATTTTATTATATGCGGCTCTTTTTATATTTTTCTATTCAAATTTAGATCAATACATAAATCATTCGTTCTTCAGTCTAAGAACCTGGGCTTGTTTTTTCCTACCCGGAGCATTACTTTTTGTGTATGTAAATGACAGGTTAAACTTCAAACTAAACAACATATTTTTCTCCAATTTATTAACAATAGTCTGTCTAACGGGGATGATATATACGATGTGGCAAATTAACCATACATATTTATTCCATAAGGATTATACTTTCTTTAGTTCAAACATAAAAAAAATAAACAAACCCTTAATACGGTATTCTAAGGTTAAAAATCTATATAATAGAAGAGAATTAAGGATATATCATACCTCAGACACTTTGATTGCAGAATCTATATTATTCTCAAAATCATATAAGATAAAAACAGTAGTTCTTCCACCAAGGAATATTGATGATCCATCTTATAAATTCTATGTTGATAAAAAAGATAGAAACTTAAATACTCCATTCATGGCAAATATAGATATTAAGAACAGATTTTGGGACTTAACAAAAGTCTCTGAAACTCTTGAAAAAAATAAATCTTTCGAAATCAGATAAAATAGTAGCTTTACTAAAGTTTCAAACTTACATGCAGCACTTTTTATATTTTTTTCCACTACCGCATGGGCAGGGCTCATTTCTTCCAATTCCCTCAAAAGATTGTTTCTCAGTAGATTCTGTTTTCTCAATGACAAAGCCCATTACATCTGCAAATACCTTTGAAGCATAGAGTACACTAGTTGGCGAAAATATCTTTTTTGACAAAGAGTCAGCTTTATAATGTTCTAACAATTCTTCCAAGGTGTATTTTTTGTTTAATACTTTATTAACCACATCCATAAAATTTTCATGAGTATCGGCAACTCTTTGTATTATTGAATGAGGAATTCTATCATTTTCCAGAAAACTTTTTAAGCAAGTGTCATAACCAGAAATTAAGCTATAATCCTCTATTTCAAATATTTTAGAAAAAGTACCAAAGAAAGGAATAGCAAACAAACCAAGTTCTTTATCAAACACTATTCCAACATCATAAGTTGATTTGTGAGAAGAGAAGCCCCCAAGGGATTTTTCTACAAAATTATTGTAATTATTATTAAATTCATCAACATTAAAGAAAGAATATTTATCAACAGAGTGAATATTTGCGTCAATATCTTCTTGCGTAATGGTTTGCCCCTCTTCACAATAATTGTTGAACAAACTAATGATATTATCCGCATAATGATTTGTAGTAATAATTTCATCAGTGCCAAAACAACTAACAAACTTTTTACTTAGTTTAGATATTTGATTTTCAATTTCTTTTAATTTTGGCTTGTTATCTTTGTAAACAAGATCTGGCTCCTCTATAATTTTTGCAATAGCAAATTTTTGAACCTCATCTTTACTACTAGCAGCAAGGATATTAGATATTTCTAAAATATAGTATTCATTTTCAAATTTAAACAATCGACAAAATGCATATTGACCTGAATATACGCCTCTATAGTTAGTCATTTTTACCAATGAAAGCGCAGTATATTTTTTTTCATTTACCAAATTATAAAAATCAAACCCATTTTGTAAAATTCTTTTTATCTCAAAAATTGAAGAAAATGATGCTGCTAAAGATTTAAAAATAGTTTTTTCAAACTTATCTATTTTAGCCGTTTCTTCCAAATACAGCTCTACAACGCTCTTTCTTTTGTCAGTTAATCGTCTTTCAAAAATATACGGAATAATCATTGCCTGGATTTGAGATGGGGTCATGTTTTGTGAGGAAATAGAAGTAAGATAGTCTTGAAAATCTTCTTTTGTTGTTTCACTGGTTGAAACAAAGTCTATTAATTTAGTAATTGTATTTGATATTGTTGTGAATTTCTCAATCACTGACATTATAATTTCCTCTTTTCTAATTTTACAACAGCACTGTGCCTTGCAGTATATCCTAATTCTTTCCTATACGAAAAAAATATATCAGACATGCAAGATGTGCAATAGTCACAAACATCAATATTGACTACTCCACTGGCTAATAATTGGTCATGGTTAAGTTTTTTTAGGTCTATTTTATATTTATCTTGATATTTATCATATTGATAAATATTAGTTGATTTATCAGAATCTGTAACTAATTGAACAAAAACATCTTCAGTCACGCTGAAACAACAACCACCAATGGATGGACCTATTGCAGCGATTATGTCTGAGGGCATCAAATCATATTGACTACATATTTTTTTTACAGTTTTAGCAACAATTGATTTAGCAGTTCCCCTCCAACCGGCATGCACAATAGCTGCAATATTATTTTTTTTAGAAAAAAGAATTATAGGCACGCAATCCGCAAAATTCATAATTGCAGCAGAGTCAGGCATATCAGTTATAATTGCATCGCAGTTATCAAAATAATTTTCATTACCAGTAAATAAACTTATATTATCAGAATGAGTCTGTTTTACTGTTATAAAATTTTCTTTATTAACACTCAATTTATCAATCAAATATTGTCTATTTGCAGCAGCAATTTCAAATAGGTCTTCTCTGTCAGCAGGCGAAAGAACAAAGTCTCGAGTAGAAAAAAAATGACATAGATCTTCTAAAAGATCTGACATTAAAACGTTATATTTTCCAAATTTTCCCCAATAAAACATTTAAAGTCCTACTGTGTTAAATATTCGATCTCCAGCATCTCCCAACCCTGGCATTATATAACCGCTACTATTTAAGCCAGAATCGATACTAGCTGTTATAATTATTACATCTTTGTATTCAGAGTGAAGCCTATTTAGTCCTTCAGGAGCACTTATCAGACTGACAAATCGAATATTTGACTGTGGAATTCCTTTATTAACAAAAAGTTTTATTGCTTCTACCGCAGAATTCCCAGTTGCAAGCATTGGGTCAAGCACAAGTACTATTTGTTTATCTGGATTTTCAAACTCTATAGGAGTTTTGTTATAATACCATACTGGTGTTAACGTGTTTTCATCCCGATACATACCAATATGTTGAATACTTGCAAAGGGAATAATTTCACTTGCTATGTCAGAAAATATTAAACCAGCTCTAAGTATAGGCGCAATTATTATCTCATTATCTTTTTTCAAAACCTGTGTTTCATACTGCATTAAGGGTGTTTCAATAAGTTCATTTTGTAGCTCGAGATCCTCGGTTGCTTTATAAAAGAGTAAATACGTTAACCGCCTTACAGCGCTTCTAAATACTTCAGCTGTCGTGTTTTTATTTCTTATTATACTTAAATTATGTTGGCATAAAGGGTGATCACATACCAGAATATTTTTATTCTCTAAAAGTTTTTGTTGAAGCATTGTGCCCCTCCTCATCAGACCTAATTTGTTTATTATTACTTGCGTTTCTATTTGTTATTTTGTTCTCAACATCAAAAAATTTTTTTTCACCATTTATTGTCTCTTCGACTTTAGTATTTACACCTTTTAATGTTGAGCTCATTTTTAATTTTGTCCTGGTTTTATAAATTTCATTTTCCTCAACTAATGAGGTAATACTATTAGACATTTTAACCAACATTTTAGCCATTCCATTTTGAACATCATAAAAATCTTGAATACGATATGGCTCTTTTGTTATAATTATTGATTCACTATTTTTTTTATTTTCACTACTATTATCGCTCGTTGCAGGAACTATTTCTAATGACTTTGAGCCACCTAGCCCATAGAATGCAACACTTGCGGAAGCATTTGTAGGCATTTTAACATTACTTTTTGTAACCAAAAAAGATACAAACACACTATCATCAAAAACTCTTATATCTTGTAC
>JAEYQN010000098.1 GCA_023409995.1 Cyanobacteria bacterium OH_CBB_238
GTAAGTGGTAAACCATGAGTACAGTTATCAAAAAAACCGCCATATAGGCGGCTGAATTTACTGCTTAGTTTGCTTTCTGCATTGTTCCGGCAGTTGATCTGACCATGGAAGCAGTTTATCTAAAAAAGTTAAGTCTTTGTCATCCATATGCTGGGGTATTTCCTCCAGTAGGTATTTAAAATACTCATATGGCTTAAGATTATTGGCCTTTGCCGTTTCTGCAATACTGTAAATAATTGCGCTGGATTTTGCTCCTTCGATGGTATCTATCATATGCCAGTTGTTTTTCCCTATACAAAACCCGCGAATTGCAGATTCCGTTGCATTGTTGTCTAGTGGTACATCCCCATTCGTAAGGAAGGTTTTTAGATATTTTTCCTGATTGTTACAATAGGTAAAACCTTTGCCCGTTTCTGACTGTGATGCCACTTCTTGTTTATGGTTTTTTATCCATGCGAAGAAAGCCTCCACTTGTGGCTTTACAAGTAGCTGCCGTTGTACGACCCGATCTTCCGGTGTAAGTTCTATCAGATCATTGTCGATTTTGTAGATCATGGCAATTTGCCTCAATGCAGCATATGCAAGTGTACTTTTTGCAGCTTCTTTGTCCATGGTTTTAACCACATCAGCATATCGTCGTCTGGCATGACTCCAACAGCCCGCTATCGTTATACCGGATTCTTCTTTTTCTAATTGATGATATACTTGGTAGCCATCCGTTACCAATACACCCTGGTATTTCTTTAAAAAATCCTTTGGATGGCTGCTGTTTCTGGTTCGCTGGTAATCATAAAGTATAATTGGCGGAGCATTATACATCTTTCCTGTACGGTATACCCACATGTAACTTTTTGATCCTGTCGCTCTACCATCTTTGGATACAATCACAGGGGTTTCATCCGCTTGTGATACCTTGCATTTATATAGTTCCTGATGCAAACGGTCATATAAAAGTGATAAATACCTCTCTCCACAAAGGATAGTCCAGTTTGCCATTACTTGTCTTGAAATCATTACATCGTTTCTGGCAAATTCCTGTTCAATCCTGTTTAATGGAAGTGCATTGATGTACTTCGAGTTTAGGATGGCTGCCTCCAGTGAAGGAGTGACAATACTGTTTCGAAGCAAGTCGGTTGGCCGACTTGCCTTAACGATGGTTTGGTTGTCATTTCCGCAATAAACCGCCACATGATGTTCTTCTACTTCGAATTGGACAGGGTGAAGAGCCAGCCTTTTGTATACCTCATCAGGAAGACGGCGCCATTTTTCACCAAATGTTGATCTAAGCTGCTCTTCAGATAGTGTATGCTCTATGATTGTAACAGGAATGTTCTTTAGATCTTCTTCACGCTTTCCTTTGTGTTTCTTCCGTTTGTAGGCTTTGGGGCATACTTCCTCCAGCTCTGGTTCAGGAACTTTTTCAGCAGCTAAAACTTCAGCTTCGTTAAAATAGAGCTCCATTTGATCTTCAAACTTCATTTTTTCGGAGGAACGTCCAAACCGGTGTTGTTTTGATATACTTAACTGTTCAAAAAGCAGATCCATCTTCTGATTCAGTTCCTGCATCTTTGTATCCTGTTTTTCCTTATCACTCTGTAAGGAGATGAACATATTGATTATGTCTGCTTTGCTGTATTTAGTTAATTCATTTACACAGTATTTTTTATCCATAGAACTATCATACTATACAAAAAACACCATGAACAGCGCAAAAAGGGAATTGCTGAAATCTGTGGACAATCCTCACAAATTCCTGCTTTTATCCACTACAAAATATGCTTGGGAAACGATTTCTTCACTGCTTTTGGCTGATCAATAGATAATCCTTCAGTAAGCCATCTGAATTGCTTGGATGTGATACATCTTGCTTCCTTTTCACTACGAGGCCATTGAAACCGTCCGCTTTCCAGACGTTTATACAGAAGAACAAATCCATCTCCCTCCCACAAGATAGCCTTTATGCGATTTGTTTTTCTCCCGCAAAAGAGAAATAGAGTGTTTTGAAATGGATTAAGCTTAAATTCATTTTGGACAATGGCTGCAAGGCCATCAATTCCGCAGCGAAGGTCGGTATATCCGCAAGCAATGTATATTTGATCAAAACCGGCTGCATCATTAAACATGTCCCAGCACCTTTAATATATTGGCAAGCAACTCCGGTGATGTTTGATTTGAAAGTTCAAGGCGAGAACTGCCAATACATAGAACCATATCAGGACTAAAATATTTATCGGTACACGTTTTGCTGTCCAACACTTTAAGTGGAATAAAAGCTGTATTCTGTTTGGCTACCGGTAATTCAGAAGAAAATGAACTGATTTCTTCACGAACTCTACGTTGCCAGTAAAAAAACTGTTTTTCGTTAATGCTGTTTTCTTGACACCATGCCTTTACAGACATTCCGCTAGTGCGGCATGCATGGATAATGGGAGCCCACTGAGAAAGTCGGTACTTATGAGTTGATTTTTGTGCATCCATAATGAATTCTCCTTGAAACTTCAACAAGTTTGCTTTAAAAACTCCTAAAAGTATTTAAAGTTGCAACTAAAACTATTCAGGAGTAATTATCACATGGCAGATGCCTTCAGTCGAGGTACTCATGGTTTACCGCTTAC
>JAEYQN010000198.1 GCA_023409995.1 Cyanobacteria bacterium OH_CBB_238
GTATACATCTTCTGTGAAGCTTCCTGTATGGCTTGCTTTTTCATGGCATCAATCACGCCATATACTGCATCTTTTGTCATGTTAAACTGTTTAGTAGTCTTATCCAGTGTAAGATTCAAATTAGGATATTGCTGATTTAACTGACCAATAATCTGCTCCATCCTTGCTTGCTCTTCTGCTGTAAGCTTGCTCTTACCTTGCAGATTATATAATTCGTCGGCCAATTTTTTGGTAGTGTCTGCTGTCGCTTCAATTGTTGCTATATTATCACTATAGCTTGATGTTAAATCATCAATACTTTGACTAAACTCTTTTGATTTATTAAGTGCTTCTTGAGATTCCTCCGATAGCTTGTTGATTGATTCAGACGCATCATCTACATTGCTTGTCATTGTGTAGATTGCCGCACCAATGCCACCAACGAGACCAATTATTAACCCTATTCCACTTGCTGATGTTAAAAATGCTGAAGCTGTACTTGTTGCAGTTATGGCAGTTTTTAAACTTTGAAACGCTGATACTAATGCAACAGCGCCTGTTACAGCCTTATCTAGCACTAATGCAGTTACAATACCAACTAATACAGCTTTAATCTCTGGGCCATGGTTTGATATCCAAGTAAATGCATCTATCAGTTTATTTACTGCATTTTTGACCATATCAGCAATGCTGTCACCTGCCCCATCAACTGATTTCGATATACGTTTAAATGCATCCACTAGAACAGGGGCAACTTGTACTTCTACTTTTCGCTTTACAGTTTCCAAGGAGTTAGCCACATCATCATATCTGACGCTTGCCATCTGGTCTAATGTATCACCTGTTTTAGATGCCTGACCGTTTAGGTTCATTAATGCGTTCACCCCATCAGTGCCTAAATCCTCGAACATAGTGCCAAATACAGTCTGATATGCTGTGTATCGTTCAGATTCACTTGACATGCCTTTCAGCGCATTGGTTATCTCATGGATTGCCCCTTGTGCAATGTCGCCACCTCGGTTGATTTTTTTTGTTAAAGATTCTGCGTCAAGGCCTAGGTTTTTTAGCACGTCTTTAGCAGTGCCATCTTTTAGCCTAATACCCATTTCTTTAACTGTATCACCTAACTTATCAATACTAAATGTTCCACTTTTTGCTCCGTTTACAAGCATATTAAACATATCTTCTGCGTTATACCCGAGTGATTTAAAGTGTACAGAGTATTCATTGATAGTATCCAACAGGTCGTCATTCTTGTTTAGCCCATTCTGTGCGCCCTGTGCAATCAGTGTATAGGCTTCTTTAGATGATATACCAAACTGTGACATTAACATTTTGACAGCTCTTAATTGTTCTTGCATTTCAAATCCAAATGTATCCCTAAGCAAGTGTGCGTTTTCGGTGGCTTCCTTTAAAGAATCAGGATCCATGTCACCAAGATTTTGCTTAATAACTGCCATAGTCTCAGATATATCAGACATGGATTCACCGTAATTATTGACATACACATCATTCATAACATCATTAAACTTATCCATTTCTTGCTTAGTGGCACCAGTTTGCGCTTGAAATTTATTTAGTGCTTGAGTTCCATCCACAGCTAATCCAACGATTGCGCCACCCAACTCTTTTGTAGCTTCAGCTAATGCGCTAAAACCACTTTTAATCGCATCTGATAGTAAATTCGCCTTAAGTGCCTCACCAAATATATTCAGGTCTCCCTCGGAATCTCTGACTTCTCGCCCCATGTTGTCAATAGATGTAGCTAATCCATTGGTGCTACGCTCTGCTTCTGAGAGATACCTCTGATTTCTTTCTAGTTCCGCATTAGTGTTAAATAACTCTGCTTGTGCATCATTTAATCTCTGTTCGTAGGTTTGCACACCGTTTGATACACTATTATACTGCGTTTCAGCCTGTGCCAATGCCCTTCTTGCTTGCTCTACAGCCTGTTCCTGCGCTCGGATTTCTTCGTTGGATGCATCCGTATTACCCCTTAAATCCTCTAGCGCTCTCTCGGCCTGAGATAACTTCGTGCGCCAATCAGATACATTTGTACCACATCGTTGCAAATTGGTGTTGGCATTCTCTAGGGCCTGCCGATATGTAGTGATACGACCTTCTTGCTGTTGCAACTGACGGTTGAGTATTTCTTGACGTGAACGCAACGCATCTGCGCTATTGGCATTGTTCTGATACTGTGCGCTGTTTAGTCGCAATTCGCTAGTAGTGGTACGCAAGGATTCATTAATTGCTCGTAACGATTGCCGATATTCCTTATCGCCCTCTAGTACAATCTTTCCACCTATTGTTGCTTTTCCTGCCATTTACCTCACCTCTTATCCAAAAACATACATTGCGTCATCATCTTTTTTGTATGTACCGTTATATTTTAGATGTGTTATATACAAGGCATTTAACTCCCTTAAAGTCATGTTTAATGTCTCTGTCCGAGTAAACCCTAACAACGTCACGCCGACGTATGCCCACCATGTCACATCTACATGGTTGTTATCTGGGGGGTTCCTCTTCTTCCTCGTCTCCTTCGGATTGAGGCAACGAATTAATGATTGCTTCACGTACGCTTGTTACTGTTTCTGTGATGTTGGCAAATGTCAAATTGTCTCCAACTTCCCATAATGTCAAAAGCTTTTCATTTGTCCCATTTTCTATGTTCTTTCTTCTAATAGAATCGTTTACCATCTGCCACAGTAAGAACTTAGCGACCTTGTATAGCTTTCGATTGTCATCAAACATCTTTTCTATATCAAAAAAATCCATGTTAAATTCATCTTGAACAGCATCAATGACATTAATATTTAACTGGACCTCATATTCTTTTCCTGCAAATTTAATCTTGGTTAAACTGTTTGTATCACTCATAAAAATCCCTCCATCAAAACCGGGAGAGCATATTCGCCCCCCCATGATTTTAGTTAAATTAAGAAATAATGTACTCTGCACCAGCAAGGTCAGAATTAACCATGCCGGATTTTACTGCAATAGCCCTAAGTGCCATGCTTGCAGATACACTAACTGGTGTAGTTGCGTATAATGTACCATTTGTCGCACTTGGAGTAGTACCATTGGTTGTATAGTAGATAGATGCTCCATTGGTTGTGCTGGTAATTGTTACGGATTTTGTACCAGTATAAGCTCCGCCTTCTAATGAGAATACAGGTTTTTCAACTCTTCCATTGATGCCGGATACAGATTTCAACCAGTTAATTGTATCAGCTTCATTTGTGAATTCTCGCTTGATTCTCCACTTGTTTCCCTGTAATTCATCTTTCATGATTGTTCCAGTAATAGGTGCAGAGCGCAAGCTTGCATTATCGCCACTAGTTTCGTCTGATTGGTCTGGCTCTTCCCACTTTACCTTAGGGAACCATGTAGCAATATAGGTTAATACACCGTTTTTCTGACGTACAATATATGTACCGTATCCCATATAAGGAGCAGAATCGTCCCCTGCAGAATCCTCTTGTGTATTTGTGGAATCGTATGTATGCCCTAGCATCATAGCGGAAATCTCTAACCCAAAATCGTTTACTTCCCCGGTAAGCGTGGCCTTTTTGAACGAGGTATCGCTTTCGTCTAAGGCATCATCTGCGTACATTTCAGCGCTGTTCTTCTCAACTTTTACATCTAACTTAATCATCTTTGCAAAGTTTGTACCGTTTATGTAGCTTACTACATTGTTTGTAACGATACGCTTTGCAATAACAGGAAATCTTAATCCCTTTTTAGCCATTATCATGACCCCTTTCTATTTGTTAATCTGTTATCTGTTGCGTTAATTGGCACTCAAAGACGGTATGTCGCTTCTTGGTGTCGCTTTCATAAAATGT
>JAEYQN010000106.1 GCA_023409995.1 Cyanobacteria bacterium OH_CBB_238
GTCAAAGACAGTATAGACAACCATTCTTCTTCAATTCAAAACAGTATACTTGAAATCAAAAATCTTGCCGGGGAAATACAAAATAATTCCCTAAAAAAAGAAGACATAATCTCAATAAGAGAACAAAGCACAAATTCTATTGCCTCAGGAATTGAAAATATAAAAAGCGAACTAATTGTAAAAATGTCAGCGTTAGTCGAGAGAATTGAAAAAATAAACTCTCCAGAATCAATCGAAGCCGTAATAGAAGCAAGTACTAATGAAGTTAAAACACAGATAAATGAACTAAAACAAAACATTATCATTGCACAAAATTACACTATCTCAAAAGATGAATTTAACTTTGCCAAAAGTGAAAATACTGAAACTTTAAAAGAAGAGTTTAATACAATCAACATAAAATTGGGAACATTTGTAAATGAATTATTGGCCAAAATTGATTCGGTCAACAATTCCGAAGAAATAAAAACAACCCTTCTTGAAAATTCACAGCTTTTAAAATCCGAACTTGGTTCTATAAACTCAAATATAAATTCGTTTGTAATTCAACTTACAGAAGTTATAAGTAGTTCTGCAAATAATATTGAACCAATTAAATCAATTATTATAAACAATACCGAAGAGCTTAAAACACAAATTATAGCAAATAATTCAGCCTTAAGTGACTTTACGACGAATATTCTTACCAAAATAGAAACCCTAGAAAATTCTGAAATTATAAAAACAGCCCTTGATGAAAAAACTCAAGGCATAAAAACAGAAATTTCTGCAATAAAATCCAATATCAATGAACTACAAAACATTTCATTATCTAAAGAGTACATGGATTTCAGCAATACTCAACTCTCTACAGAAATAAAAGAAGAACTATCTGAATCTAACAAAAAAATTGGTAATCAAATCAATGATTTATTATGGAAAATAGATGAACTTGATAATAATTCCCAATATAAATCATTGCTTGAAGATAACTCATCTCAAATTAAAGAAGAAATTGGATTTTTAAAAGATCAGCTAAATATAATAAATAGCAGCATTAGTAATGTTAGCCAAAATGAAAATTTAAAACAAGATTTCGATTCTCTTTCTGAGAAAACAGTTTCAAAGTTTAAAGAAGGTATTCTAGAGTTAAATTCATCAATAGCATCAGCTCTTTCAGACTTATTTTTGAAAATTTCTAACCTTAATAGCGCTGACGATATAAAAGCTTACATAGAAACATTCTCTACACCTTTAAAAAATGAGATGATTCTTATTAAAGACAATATTGATAAACTTCAAAATCTTTCGGTAACAAAAGAAGATATCAGTTTAGCAAACCATGAAACCAGCGAAACTTTAAAAGAAGAAATGAATTCCATTCATAGTAAAGTAAATGCTGCAATTACACAGATATATACAAAAATAGAAAAAATAGAAAATTCCGAACTACTCAAATCAATTATTTCGACGAGCGAAAATAATATCTTGGCTGAAATAAGCTCTTTAAAAGAAACAGTGGCTAGCTATAATTATTCAGGTTTAAAACTAGAAGAAATTATAGGTACAGCTAACTCCGCTACAAACGAAATTAAACAAGAATTAAATTCCATTGAAGAAAAAATATCAGATAAGTTAAATATTTTTATAGAAAAAGTTTCAAAAACTGAGGATTCCACGGAATTAAAAGCAATACTAAACCTAAATTCTTCAAATATCAAATCAGAGATTGAATCAATAAGAACATTAATAGAAGGATTCCATTCGCTTTCACCAACGCAAGAAGAATTAAATGCAATACAGATAAAAATATCAGATAGCTTAAATTTAGTTGCGCAAAGGATCAATGAAACAGATACCAGAACCATAATCAAGCAGATCCTAAATGAAAGTATTAATGCATCAAAAGAAGAATTTGAAAAAGTTTATGAACAGTTAAATAAAATAGGCTCAATAACTCTTTCTAAAGATGATTATGAATTAACAAATAAAGAAATTGAAATCAATCAAAGACTAGCTGTAGAAGAAATTAAAGCTCACATAACTGACACGAAAGACTCCTTATCGTCAGAACTAACAGATCTTACTCAAAAATTAGACAAAAATGATAACGAAGAACAATTAAAAACAATCATTTTGCAAAACTCCGAAGAGATCACTCAAAGCGTTATTTCACTACAAGAACATATCACAAGATTCAAAAATGCCTCTTTAACAAAAGAAGACTTAACCTTTGCTCATAATGACAGTGTTGAAGCATTAAAAGAAGAACTGGAAACAATTCAAGAAAAACTTAATGCAGGAATTATACAAATATATAGTAAAATAGAAGCTCTTGGACCTAGCAACGAGCTCAAATCTCTTATTTTAGAAAACAATGAAGACTTTAAAAATAAAATTAATGAGTTAAACGATACCATTAATTTCCTACAAAATGCAATGCTTACAAAAAGCGATCTAAATAATATTAACAATAATGATAGTAAAGAAATAGAGCAAACCATTGATAAAATCCAATACACTATAGTCGAATATTATCAAAATATCATTGAGAAACTGAATAATACAGAATCTATTAAAGCTATCTTTGATATAAGCTCATCGGAAATAAAAGAAGAAATCAGTTCTCTAAAAAATGAGCTTATTCAATCACAGCAACAGCTCTTAAGCAAATTCGATATTAATGATTTGTCTAAAAATAATTATGGAGAATTATCCAAAGATATAATTTCACTTGAAGCGCAACTAATTTCAACACTTTCTGAAATAAAAGAACAATATAAAATTATCGATAATTCAGACAATCTTAAATCTATACTTGAAGATAATTCAATCGAGATTAAACAAGAACTTGCTTCAGTAAAAGAGTCACTATTAAAAGCGCAAGAGCTAGTAAAAGAAAAGCAAAATTCAATTAATTTCGAAGATATAGAGCAATCCAATAAAAATTTAGAAAAAGAAATAAACGAAAGATTAGAATCCTTTGAATCTAAGTTCAATGATAATGTAGAAAAAATTCTATCCTCAATAAAAGATTCCTCTATAACGTATGAATTTGAAGACAATAATGAAAAACTACAAGAAAATCTATCGAAAACAATCACCGCTAAAAGTGAGTTAATTAAAGAGGAAATGTCTTCTTTAAAAGAATATATGATGAAAATTCAGGATCTATCTATAATGGTTCAACAGGATCATTTGGACAAAATAAAAACTGAATTAAATATTATTTATGAAAAAGCAGAAGCCAAAATAGATGATATTATTTCTATTTCTAATAGTGAAACAACTCAAGAAAATATAACTGAAATAATCGAAAATAACATAAGCTCTCTAAAAAATGAGTTTTCATCTATAAGAAATCACATAGATGATCTTCAAGCTCCATTATTGCTTAAGGAAGAATTCGAATTAGCACAACATGAAAATGCAGCCTCTCTAAAAAAAGAATTTGAACAAGTACAAAATGCTATTAAAAATGAAATTTTCGACTTATCAGAGAAAATTGACTTAATTCAAACATCAATAAAAGCTTCGCCAAAAACCAATGATTCTATTGATGATTTAAGCCTACAGCTTAGCTCTATTGCTGATTCATTAACTGATATGCAACTTACAACGATTAGTATAGATGATATAAAATCAATTCAAGAAAAAACCTCTGATAATATACTTGATGAATTGAGTGCAGTAAAAGAAATACTAAGCGCTGAAATTAGACAAATTTCAGATGAAGCAGTAAAACAAGATGACGCTGACAACATAAAAACCATCTTGGATGAGAACTCACAAATTCTTAAAAATGAAATTAATTCAATTAAAGACTATATTTCTACCAGACAAATTTCTTCTGTGGTAAGTTCGAAAAATGATAATGATAAAGAAATACAATATGTTCAGTATGACAATACTGACAAAATCAAAGAAGAATTAAATACGCTTCACTTAAAACTTAACAACACCATTGTTGAATTACTTGAACAAACTGATTCTGTTGATAAAATAGATTCAATTAAAAACATTATTGATGAAAACTCCTACTTATTAAAAAATGAAATAGTTTCACTAAAAGACTACATTTCAAAAATAAGTGGTTCTTCAATAGATGAAACAAGCGAATTGCTAAAAGAATTAAAAAAAGATATAAGTACTTCTGATATTGGCAGCCTATATGAACTTGTAGATAAAGTTGATATGATCTATGACAATATTTCTGCAATGAATAGCTGGGTCGAAAGACTCGATAAAATTGACAATAAGCTAGATGGTTTTGAAGAATTAAATGACAAGGTTGATATTGTTTATGAAAATGTAGCAACCTTAAATGAATGGGCAAAAAGGCTAGATGAATTAAATAAAGAAATATATTCACTTAACGAAAAAGTCGATTTATCTCTAGATAAAACAGAAGATGAAGAAGATTTAGAGAATAAAATAGACATAATTTATGAAAATATTTCACTTCTCAATAACTGGATAGTAAAAATAGATAGTATTGATAAAAAATTATCAGATAAGAACTTATATAGTGAAATCTCGAATAAAGTTGATGAAGTTAGCGATAGCGTATCCAATATTTCAACCTGGGGATTCAAAATTGAGGATATCAAACAAAAAATAGAAAACTTGTCTAATGAGTTTGCAATAGTTACAAGTGCAACAAAAGATGAAACAGAAAACTATATTTATTCATTACTTGATATTGAATCAGATTTTGCAAAATTACACTGTCTTTTAGATAGTAATAACAAAGCAACCGAAGAAGATTTTGAAAAGCTCGAAGAGCTATTAAACGGAACAAGCAGAGAAATAGAACAAAAACTTACAAATCTTGAAAATATAATTGGAGAAACCAATAAAACGACTGAAGGCGACTTTATTCGTATCCAAGAACAATTTGAAAATATTCAAATACTGAGAGATCAATTTGAATCATTGAACGACGACATTTCCAGTATAAGTAAGAGGACAAACAAGTTAATTTTAACTTCTGATGATGCAAATAAATTATTCAAAAATCATCTTGAAAAATTCCAAGAAGTTATAGAAAAACTTGAAAACAAAGTTGATCAATTCCACCTATCTAGACAATTTAACAGCTTGGAAGAAAAATGCGACGAAATCAAAAAAATTACATCAGTAAATCTTGAATCAAACAACAATATAAACGAAGCCTTTATATATCTTGCGGAATGGGTTGATTCTACAGGAGAAACATTCTCGAGTATAAAAGACAATCTTGATAACTTACAATCCCAAGTTGAAAATGTTCAACTCCAAAATGTAGAGTTACAAAATGCGTCTCCAAAAAATGACTTAACCAATATAAAAGTACTAATAAACGAATTGAGTCAGTCTCTTGAAAATGTATCCCAAGAAAAAACCGATATGATAAGTAATGTCATCTATGATATTGAATCAAAATTCAATGACCAGAACGATAAAATTAACAACTTAGAAAAGAAATTAGACATGTTAATAAATCGCGTGTCTGAAAATTCTGATGAAAAACTAAATGTTATTGAATCAAAAATAGTCGAAATTACAGACAAAATCGAATCAACACAAAAGGATGATGGCAGTGATATAAAAACAGCTTTAGACTTCATTGCTTCTCAGGTTATAGCTGCAAATGAAAACTCTATAAACAACAAAGTAATAACACAAAAAATGGAAGTTATGGAACATCAGCTTGTTAAATTTGAAAAAAATCTTGCCAAGCTTGTTTCTTATTTGGATGAAGATTAATAAATTCAATCTAAATGATTAAATACTTTACGAAGAACTCCTTTATATTTTTTAAGGAGTTTCTTTGATTCTTCTATGGTTATTCCATATTTCAAATTAAGAATTGCCAGCTTTAGCTTATACTCATGTTTTTCTAACGAATCACTGGCTTCTTTTTGGCTTACATTTGCTATCTCAGAAACAAACCTAATCGCACGTTTTTTCAATTTGGAGTTTGTAGGCTTAACATCTATCATGTAATTTTGATAGACCTTTCCGATCCTAATCATAGAAGCTGTTGTTAGCATATTAAGAACCATCTTCTGTGCAGTACCAGCTTTCATTCTTGTAGATCCAGCAATTGCTTCAGCCCCTGTTTCAACACATATAGCACAATCGGCCAATTGCGTGACTTTTGCCAACTTATTACAAGTAATCGCAACTGTTTTAGCATTAACTTTTTTTGCACACTCAAGTATTTTAGTGATATAAGAAGCATTACCGCTTGCAGAAATTACAACAACCGTATCGTTTGCTTTTATATTATGATTATTAAAATCAACTATAGCTAATTCTTCAGAATCTTCGGCACCTTCAACAGCTGTTCTAATTGCTGCATTCCCACCAGCAATGATTCCCTGAACCATATATGGAGGAGTACCATAAGTAGGCGGGCATTCTGAAGCATCAAGGATTCCTAATCTACCACTTGTGCCTGCACCGAAATAGAACAATCTTCCTTCAGATAGAAAATTATCAGCAATAATATCAACTGCTACAGCTATTTCTGGCAAAGCTGCATTCACAGCCAATGCAACCTTCATATCTTCTTGATTAATAAGAGAAACAACACCAAAAGCATCCAACAAGTCTATATTTTTAGTGTTTTCATTAAGCTGTTCTGTTGAAATTATTTCAGACAATCTTTTTCCTCTTTAATTAATAATTGAAACGCCTTCATCTATAGTTTTCAACCCTTCAAGAACAAGAAAACGATCAGAATCCATTGAAGTACTTATTTTAGAATTCAAAACAAAAAATGTAGGCCCACTTCCTGACAACATTGAGTTAAGTACTTGGGTCTTTATTTCAACCAATTCAGGATAGTCATGAATAACAGCTTTCTCTAAACTATTATACAAAAGCGTCCTATTAAATTTAGAATCCAGCAATAGGTCTTTTAGTTTTGAAGTATTGTCTGGTACACTTTTTTCATTTAACTTAGAGAATTTCGTATAAGCTTCTTTTGCTGAGATTCCAAAACCCAATGGTTTAACCAATGATACATCTAATAGGTATGAGGGCAACTTTTCTATTATTTCGCCTCTTGAAGTACAAAGGGCACAGCCACCTTTTAAGCAAAAATTCAAATCAGAACCAAGTGTTGAACATAAAGAGCCTATTTCATCCTCTGACAATACATTACCAAATATTTCATTAAGAGCAATAAATGTCCCTGCCGCATTTGCACTCCCGCCGGCTAACCCTGCCGCAACAGGAATATTTTTTTCAATAGTTATGTTTACTAGGAATTTATTACCTATAAATGGAACTGCCTCAAAAAATTTCTGCACAGCTTTATAAACCAAATTAGAAGAATCATAAGGTATTTCACTAGAATTACCATCTAAGGTTATTTCAAACTTATCTGACTCCTCCACTCTGACTGTAATATAATCATATAGATTAACTGTTTGCATAATGCTTTGGATATTATGAAATCCATCAGGGCGTTTATCCAATACTTCAAGTGTAAGGTTTATTTTTGCAGGTGTTTTAACTTTTATAGTCTTCATAGATTTTCTTTTAATTTCTCCGATAATTTACCTATATTTTCAATTGATAATGTCTCTCCTCGGACGTTTTCAGGAATTGAAAGCTGAACAAGAGTCGAATTAACAGCTTCTTTAGAAAAACCCGCGCTCAAGAGTGAATTTTTTATGTTTTTCCTTCTTGTAGCAAAACATGCCTTTGCAACTTTTTTGAAGAATGTATAATTTAACAAAGACAATCTAGGTTCTTTACTTATATCAAATTTTAAAATAGCAGAATCAACTTTCGGCGAGGGAAAGAACGATTTTGCTGGAACCTTTTTTACAAGCGATATTTCTGACCAGAATTGAGACAAAATTGACAACAAGCCGTATTCTTTTGATGGAGATGATTCAGTAGCAACAATCCTTTTTGCAACTTCATATTGAACCATCAAGGTAATCTGATCTATGCTATTTCTATTTTCATTATAAAGATCGTCAACTTCTCCCAACAGATGAATTAAGATCGGCGTAGTAATATAATAGGGAATATTTGCAACAATTTTTATATTTTTACCAAATTCTGAGATATTAGTCTTCAAGATGTCGGCATGGATAATCTGCAAATTATCAGCTTCTATTTTTTCAAGTTCTTTTATAGCATCTTCATCTAACTCAACAGCAACGACGCTTTTCGCCATTTTTACGAGTTGTTCCGTAACAAACCCTAATCCTGAACCTATTTCAAGTACTGTATCATCTTTTGTTATATTAGATGCCTCTAAAATAGCCGAAATACTTGCTGGGTCTACTAAGAAGTTTTGTCCCAATCTTTTTTTTGCTCTAAATTGTTTTGCTCTATTGATGTAGTTCATATGTAGTCCTATAATAATACAAACAGCTAAATGTTTTAATAGTTAAATTCTGGTACTTTTTATTTATGAGCATAACACACACCGAAGAGAATGTAATAATAAGCAAGAGAGATATTCTAAAAAGCTATGAAGAAGGCTGTAAAGATAGATCTAACTTCAAGCTTGGTATTGAATATGAAAGACTGCTTCTAGATGAAACTACAGGGCATGTCATACCTTACAATGGACAAAATGGAATCTATAGATTTTTAAGACAAATTGCATTCAAAGATGAATGGTCATATATAACAGATATGGGTCAAGTAGTCGGTTTGCAAAAAGGTAATAATTCAATATCACTAGAACCTGGTGGACAATTTGAAATTAGCCTTGCACCTCAAGAATCTGTAAAAGATATAAAGAAAGAAATAGACAAGCTTGATTCAAAAATACTCCCAATTGCAAAAAATTTAGGAATAAAGCTTGCAAACTATGGTATTTCGCCAATTTCTACATACAAAAATATAGGTTTAATTCCTAAAAAACGTTACGAAATCATGTATAATGTTTTGCCTGGAGCCTGCCATCAAAACATGATGAAAGAAACAGCTGGAATCCAAACTACAATTGATTATAGTAGCGAACAAGATGCCGTAAGCAGATTAAGATTATGTACAATGCTCTCACCAATAATGACTGCAATTTTTGCAAACTCCCCAATATATAATGGAGCCCTTTCTGGGTATAAAAGCTATAGAGCATTAAGCTGGCTATATACAGACAATGAAAGATGTGGGCTGATCAGCGAAAAATTATTTGAAAAAAATTCAAATTTCGGATTTAACGATTATATTGATTCGGTACTCGATGTTCCCATGGTAATTTTAAAACGTAATAATCAAACCATTCCCATAGATAGAAGAATAACATTTGCTCAATATATAAAAGAAGGTTACAACAACTACATTGCAACCGTTGATGATTTTAATCTTCATGCCAATTTATATTTTCCAGATGTAAGATTAAACTCTTACATTGAGATGCGCAATCATGACTGTCAACAAGGTTTACTAAAATATGCCATTCCTGCTATGTACAAAGGCATATTTAAAACGCAGAACTCTATAAATGAGACTTTAAGCATATTAGAGAAATTTTGTTATGATGATTGTGTTATAGCTAGAGAAAATGTCCCAAAACATGCTTTAGATGCTTACCTTGGCAAATACAAAATAGCCGAACTTGCACAAGAAGTTATAAACATTGCATACAGATCTCTAACAAAAGAAGGAAAAGGAGAACAGGATTTTTTAGAAAACATAAAATTTCTTGTTTCAAATAACTGTTGTCCAGCCGATGTATTAATTCAAAAATGGAATCATGGATGGAATAAAAATATAATTGAGTTTTTGGAGCATATTTCATTAACTTCATTCTAAATCTAAAACAATAAATAAGAGCTTTCTATCAAGAAGCTCTTATTTATTAATGTATATAAACCCTATGCTATTTCTTCTTTTGTTTCAATCTGAGCAGGTTCAACTTTTATAGCTTCTTCTTTTTTTGTAGGAAGTTTTATTAATTCAGCTACATTATTACGTTTCTTGACCATTTCGGCAGTAACAACAAATTCTTTCAAATCTTCTTGGGTCGGAACTTCATACATTATATCTAGCATAAGTTCTTCTACAATAGATCTCAAAGCTCTAGCACCTGTTTTCCTTTTTAGTGCATCAGCCGCTATAATATCAACGGCTTCATCATCAAATTTCAATTCAACCCCATCCATATCTAAAAGACATTGATATTGTTTTAAAATTGCATTTTTTGGCTTCGTAAGAATCATTTTCAATGTTGCTTCATCAAGAGAATCAAGCACTGCATAAACTGGAACCCTACCAATAAATTCAGGGATTAACCCAAACTTAAGAAGGTCTTCAGGTTGAAGTTTCTTTAGCATTTTTGCTGATTCAAGTTCTTTTTCTGCCTGAGTTTTTGGCTTTACTGAACCAAAGCCCATTGAAGTACCTTCTCCGGCTCTTCTTTCAACAATTTTTTCAAGACCAACAAAAGCACCACCAACAATAAACAATATATTGCCTGTATCAATTTGTATAAATTCTTGATGAGGGTGCTTTCTTCCACCTTGAGGAGGAACATTGGCAACTGTGCCCTCTATCATTTTTAAAAGAGCTTGTTGAACACCTTCACCACTGACATCTCTAGTAATGCTTGGATTTTCTGATTTTCTTGCAATTTTATCAATTTCATCAATGTATATAATGCCTCTTTCTGCCTTTTGAGCATCATAATCGGCGCTTTGATAAAGTCTCAACAAAATATTTTCAACATCATCACCAACATATCCGGCTTCTGTCAAAGTAGTAGCATCTGCAACAGCAAAAGGTACATCAAGCATTTTAGCCAACGTTTGAGCCAATAGAGTTTTACCACTACCTGTAGGTCCTACAAGTAAGATATTACTCTTCTGAATTTCAATACCAGAATTAGCTTTTTCAGAAGTATTATGAGCAATTCTCTTATAATGATTATAAACAGCCACTGATAATACTTTTTTTGCATCGTCTTGACCAATAATATACTCATCCAGGTATTTTTTTATTTCATGTGGCTTTGGAACCTTTGTTATATCAGCTTCCTTAGGCTCTTCTGCTTCTTTTTTATCTTTATTTTCGAAGAACTCTTCATCTAATATTTCATTACAAAGTTCAACGCATTCATCACAAATATATACTTCAGGACCAGCTATTAATTTTTTCACTTGGTCTTGAGTTTTTCCGCAAAATGAACATTTTAAACGGCTATCATCGTGGTTAACCATTCTGAATTTCTCCTAGTTGTCAGATTTTGACTGTTTATCCATAGAAATAACTTTATCTATCATACCATATTCTAAAGCTTCTTCTGGCGTCATTATGTAGTCTCTATCAGTATCTTTTTCAATCTTTTTAATTGACTGTCCTGTGTTTGAAGCAAGAATTTCATTTAAAGATTTTTTGATTCTGATAATTTCAGCAGCCTGAATCTCAATGTCAGTAGCTTGACCTTGAGCTCCACCCAATGGTTGGTGAATCAACACTCTTGAGTGAGGTAACGCCATTCTCTTGCCTTTTGTTCCAGATGACAATAAGAAAGCGCCCATTGAAGCGGCTTGTCCAAGACAGATTGTAGAAACATCTGCTCTTATATGTTGCATTGTATCATATATCGCAAAACCGGCAGTTACACTTCCTCCCGGAGAATTGATATACAACATAATATCTTTTTCAGGGTTTTCACTATCCAGTAACAATAGTTGAGCAACTATCAAATTAGCAACCATGTCATCAACAGGAGTACCTAAGAATATGATTCTTTCTCTTAATAATCTTGAGAATATATCAAATGATCTTTCGCCTCTGCTTGACTGTTCTACTACTACAGGTACAAAACTCATATTTTTCCCTTTCCAAATTACTTACTATTAGTATACTTTATGTTTGCACTATCAATCAATAACTGAGTAACTTTTTGACTCAACACTTGTTGTGATAATGAATTCAATAAATTTGCATTTTTTCTAATTTCTTCTAAAATTGTTTTTCTATCTGATTGGTAAACTCTAGCAATTTCATCTATTTTTTGTTCTAAATCGGCTGGAGCAATTTCTACTTTTTCTTCTTCTGCTATTTTAGAGATAATTAAAGAACTTTTTATTCTAGTTTTAGCTTCTGTACTTAGCTCTTCCCAAACTTTTTGATGACCTTCTTTTTCTACCATTTCATCCCAATTTCCGCCCTGCATAGAAACTCTTTGTTTAAATTCACCAAGCAATGCTTGAGCTTCTCTTTTTATCATAGATTCTTGTATATTTACATCTACTGCTTCATTTATTTTTTCAAATAATTTAGCTGAAACTCTTTTATCATTTTCTAATTTTGCACTGCTTTCAAGGTATTTTTCGATATCAGCTTTTAGCTCTTCTAATGACTTAAATCCGCTTACTTTTTTTGCAAACTCATCATTTAATTCAGGAAGGACTCTTTCTTTTATTTCATTTATTTTAATTGCAAATTTTGCATCAGCACCTTTTAGCTTTTCGTCATGGTATTCTTCAGGAAATTTAACATCAATAATGAACTCGGAACCTACTTCTTTATCAACTAACTGTTCTGCAAAACCAGGTATAAATGTGCTATTAGCAAGATCTAATGAATATCCTTTTGCTGCGCCACCTTTAATTTTTTCGTCACCTACTTCACCATCAAAGTCAATATTTACAAGGTCTGTAGTAACGGTTTTTCTGCCTTCAACAACATTATATTGAGCATATTTATCAGCCAATATCTTTAATTCTTTTTCCAAAGCACCTTCTGGATGCTCAAACTTTTCGACTTCAACTTCCACATTTTTATAATCGCAAAGGGTTACTTCTGGTCTTAATTCCAATTTAGCAACAACCTTCAAAGATTTATCATCAGCAAACTCGAAAGATTCAACATACGGCTCAGAAACTATATCAAAATTATTTTCTTGTATAGCTTTAGCAAAAATTGAAGGAAGTACATTTTCAAGAACTTCTCTTTGTAAAGCTTCAGCCCCAATGTGTTTTTCAAGAATAGCCTTTGGTGCTTTACCTGATCTGAAACCAGGGATATTTACTCTCTTAGCAAGACGTTTACATGCTTTGTCATATTCTAAAGCAGAATCTTTTGCATCAACAAGAATATCTAACTTAACTTCATTGTTTTCCAATTTTTCAATTTGTATACTCATTTATTCACCTTTTATATGTAGTAACCTTAAATCTATCAAATTATTCGTTGGGGTGAGGTGTGCTGCATTCATGTCAATTTAAATTTCAACAAGAACAGAAACTCTCACTGTGCATTATAAAACAAATATGTAATAAAATGAAACATTTTTTTTAAAAATCCTGAATATAGCCTAGGTATGAAGGAATTTTAAAAATACAAATATTGATATGGTCATGATATAATTGAATAAAAGAGGAGCTGTCTAATGAAAAAGCATGCGTTGCTTGCACTAACAACTATTTGTATATTAGGAATAAATCAATCTGCAATACATGCCGACCCATTTGATCCAAGTTATCTCAAAGAGCAACACATGAAACAATTCAATGTGTTTGGGTTAAAAAATGGCGTACCATCTATACTTATTTCTCTACCAATAGATAAAAAAGTATTAATCAACCAAATAGTATTTGAGAAAAATGAAGTAATTACTAATGATGAATTAATGCCATTAGTTGACCAAAAGTTAGGCACAAAGCTAAGTCCCGAGGAAATACTTCAGATACAGCAAAAAATAGTGAATCTATATAAAGATAAAGGCTATAATTCAGCAATAGTAAATACCACTGGTGGGAAAGAACCTAATCTATTAATTTTCACAATCTATGAAGGCCCTAAAACTAATCAAAAACCAGCCCCGGTGACAGAAGAAATACAAAAAACCGAAGACACCCCATTCTCAATCATCAACAATAATTTGGAAAATAACAGTCTTAAAAAGAATACCGAAGTAATTATAAATTAATGTACAAAAGTTTTTGATTTGATAAACTCATAGCCTTCTTGTAATGCTTTTATATTTTTGTCTATTAATTGTTCTTTTTTTGTCTTAAAAACTTCTGTAATAACTTTTTTAACATTATCAATTTTTATACATGGCAGAGTTGCTATAAAAGCACCGATAGCAGCCATATTAGCAGTTTTTATATCACCTATTTTATGAGCTATTTCTGTTATTGGAATATATTTGTAAAAAATATCTGTCCTTTTAGGCTTAGCATCAACCAGGGTGGAATTAACAAGGATTGTACCACCACTTTTTAACTTAGCTTCAAATTTTTCAAAAGAAGGCAAATTAAGAGCAATCGCGTTTTCCGGTTGTTCTGTATAAGCTGAGGCCACTTCATCTTCTGAGAACGCTATAGTACAATTAACTGTACCCCCTCGCATTTCAGCACCATATGCTGGTAACCATGTTATATTCAGGCCGTTCAACATAAAAGCCCTTGCCAAAATCTGACCGGCAAGCAAGACTCCTTGCCCACCAAAACCAGATACAACTACATTTGATTCTATACTATGTTCCATTTGACAAATCCTTTAATACTCCAGGGACAAAAACTTCTGCCATAGCAGTTCTAACATGCTCATGAGATACTTGAGGCGACATTTTCCAGTTAGTAGGACAACTTGCCAAAACCTCAACAAAGCTTGCACCAAGCCCTTTAAGTTGAATCTCAAAAGCCTTTTTTATAATTTTTTTTGCATTTATTATAGCCTTGGGAGAATCAAGCGAAACCCTTGCTACAAAAGCTGCTCCATCTATTTGAGACATTATTTCGGATATTTTTATAGGATAACCATATGCTTCTGGAGTTCTGCCATGTGGACTTGTGGTTGTAACTTGTCCAATTAGGGTAGTTGGCCCCGACTGTCCGCCAGTCATTCCATAAGTTGTATTATTTATGCAAATAGCCGTAATTTTTTCACTTCTGGTCATAGAATGAACGGATTCAGCCATTCCGATTGAAGCAAAATCGCCATCACCCTGATAGGTAAACACAAATTTTTCAGGTTTAGCCCTTTTTACACCAGTTGCAACTGCAGTAGCTCTACCATGAGGTGCTTCAACTATATCAAGATTAAGATAATCATCTAAAAATATAGAACATCCAACTGAAGCAACAGCGATTGTTTCTTCTCTTAAATTCAGTTCATCAATAACTTCAGCCACAAGTTTAAGAGCAACACCGTGGTCGCACCCCGGGCAAAAAGTAAATTCAAAATCATCTCTTATAGTTTCAGGCTTTTGATATACAAGTTTTTCCATCGTTAACCTTCATCATTTCAATGTAGTGCTCTTCAATCTGAGAGGATACCTCTTCCAAAGTCATCATGTTTCCTGCAGGCCTGCCATAAAATTTAACAGGGGTTCCAGTTGAAACAGAAGCTTTAACATCTTGTAGCATTTGTCCCATGTTTAACTCAATATCCAAAATCAAATCAACCCTAGAAGACAGGGCATCCAATTGTTTTTCAGGGAATGGGTTAATCATAACGGGTCTAAACATGCCGATTTTCATGCCTTTAGCTCTGGCTTTCTTAATTGCAGACTTCACAACTCTTGAAACACTTCCAAAAGCAGTTACAAGCATTTTAGCATCATCCGTCATAAATTCTTCATATATATTTTCATTTTGAGCAATTAAATTATACTTATCAAATAATTTATTTACTCTTTCAGCAAGAACCTCTGGCTCACGCTCTATACTTCTTACACATCTAGGCTGCCTGTTTTTAGCACCATCAAGTGCCCAAGACTCTGTTGGAATTTCAGGATAAGGATAAGCACCAATAACTGCGGGCTCCATCATTTGTCCAATCATGCCATCAGCCAACAGACATACTGGCGTTCTATATTTTTGAGAAACATAAAAACATTTATAGGTTAGATCAACGGCTTCTTGTACACAGGAAGGAGCATACGTAATGATTTTATAATCGCCATTACCACCACCTTTAGTCGCTTGATTATAATCTCCTTGGGAAGGAAATATGTAACCCAAGCCAGGCCCGGCTCTCATAACACTTATTAGAACACAAGGAATTTCATCACCTGCCAGAAATGACAACCCTTCTTGCATCAAACCAATTGCACAAGCAGAAGATGATGTCATTGCCTTAACACCTGTGGCACCGGCTCCAATAAGCATGTTTATAGCAGCAACTTCACTTTCTGCACAAACAAATCCTCTGCCAAGTTCAGGCATCTTAGAACTTAAGTATTCTCCAATTTCGCTTTGTGGAGTTATTGGATAACCAAAATAACACTGACAACCAGCATTAATTGCCGCTTGCGCTATCGCATAATTTCCTTTTATAAGCTGTTTTTCATTAATCATTGATAAACCTTTTCAATAGCAAGATCAGGACATGATCTTGCACAAATTGCACAACCAATGCAACCTTTATCATCATCAAACTTAGCCGGATAGTACCCTCTAACATTAATACATTCATCTTTTAAAATAGCATTCTTAGGACAAACTTCCATACACAAATAACAAGCTTTGCACCTATCTCTATTTATTATAATTCTTCCCATAATCGCCTTTCAGCTTGTATAACTATTATACTCCAAAGTGAAAAGAATCAACCCTAAATTAATAATTCTTCTTATATTAATGCTTGACCAACATTACATGATTCACCTAAAATTTAGAATATGATAGAAACAGAAGGATTTGTAAAAAACAATGAACCTACAAGTAAAAATTGAGCCAGCAAAAACAAATGAAGATATAATTTCGATCAAAAATTTAGCACTCGAAACATGGAATGAACACTACCAGTCAATAATAAGTAAAAAACAAATTGATTATATGCTGAATAAATTTCAATCTACAGAGGCAATTACGGAACAAATTAATCAGGGATATGAATATTACCTAATTAATGCAACACAGAACGTTGGCTATATAGCAATAAAAAAAGAAAGCGACAAACTTTTTCTATCAAAATTGTATCTAAAAAAAGAATATAGAGGTATGGGAATTGGCAGCAAGAGTATTAATTTTGTGAAAAACAAAGCAGTTGAATATAAGACAAAAGAAATATATTTAACTGTAAATAAAATTAATATAAATTCAATATCAACATACAAAAAAAATCGCTTTAAAATAACAAATGCGGTTGTAAATGATATAGGCAATGAGTTTATAATGGACGATTTCATAATGACTTATTCTGTACAACAAAATTAGTGTCAAACAAACACCATATGTTGCGAAATTGACAAATTCCTTGATATAAAAACAAAAACAAGGTTTTTTATCCATAGAGAGTATTGCACTATATAAAAGAATGTGCTATACTATCAAAAGTTTTTTAAGATTTTCCGCCAATATTAACTAAATTAAAAAGCCATATTCCTTACACCAAAGGATTAAAGGTTTTTGTTTAAACACACATTAAATTAATTGTACTAAGTACACCATATGCAGTCCTTTCAATTTACTAAATAAGGAACCACTAGATGAAGATCAACACCACTCAAGAAAAATCAAAGACCTCATTTGGAGCAATCATTGTTAACCCAAAAGTTAAAGAAAAATTGGGCGATGTTTTTATGTACAACATAGAAAAAGCAATAAACAAAAATGAAAACCTGCAGATTTTTGCAAGAAAGCATGACATCTACTTCAGTGCTACAAAATATTTAAAGGAAAAGAATACTGAAGGTATTCTACACTGTATTCTTACCCCGGAGAGTAAAGGCAAAAACTCTTTTTCAAGATTCCTGCATGCAATTACTGGAAAAATGGTAAAGGGCAACACTGATAATCCCTTTGAAATAAATAAGCTGAGCAACAGCCTAATTAAAGAATATAGGGAAATACACGGCACAAAAGAAATTCTAGCACTTGAAAAATCTTCAAAAGGAGCCGCGCTAAAAAGTTCATTCTTCTCGGAAAAAGCATAAACAAAGTTAATTAGTCAGGTTCTTTTGTCCTAAAATTTGTTTTGTGCTACAATATAACCCTGAGAGGGGTATGTTGCAATGCCGAAGAAAAAAATAATTGAAATAGTTTTAGATGTTGAAACAACAGGACTAGATTACACTAAAGAAAAAATGATTGAATTTGCTGCTGTAAGGTTAGAAAATGGTGTAATCAAAGATAGATTTGAGACACTTATAAACCCGGAACAACATATCAGAAAATCAAGTATTGCAATTCATGGAATAACCGAAGAAATGGTAGCAGAAGCCCCCACTGAAGCCGAAATTCTTCCACAAATATTAGAATTTATAAAAGATTACCCAATAGTTGCCCATAACGCTATATTTGACTATAGCTTTATTAATGCAGCAAGCCAAAGACATTTAGACCAAGAAATTAAAAACCAAAGAATAGACACTCAGATGATGTTTAAAGAAATATATCCCGACCTTGAGTCCTGCGGACTTGAGGCTTTAATGCAAAAATTCGATGTTTCTTATGACACCAGACACAGAGCTATGGCTGACACAATAGGTCTTGCGCAAGCATATCCGAAGCTAAAAAAATTATACGAAAAGAAATATTCTTGGCAAATTCAACAAATAGATAATATAGAATATCTCTTCGAAAGATACTTAAGAATTCAACAAGCAATACAAGTAATGCAGTCTGAAATTCAAGACCTGAAGTCCGTATTCAAAATATATTTTGAACAAGGTGGTGCCCCCATACAATCAGTTACAGGAGAAACTATGGTATACCAGCTTAAGCATGGTTTCGGATACAATTTTATGGAAATTAAAGATACACTGGATGAAATAGGTGCACTTAATAAAGCAGTAAAATTAAATCACAGCTTCGTAGACAGATTAGTTGCAGGATATAGCTTGAACGAAGAATTAAAAGACAAAATTAAAAATGCTAGAAAAGAATTATCTGAAACAAGAAATGTTCAAATATTAAAATCGGATAAAACCGGAGGATCTAACGGAAACAAATAAACAACTAGTTTTTCTTTGTGTTTTAAAAAAGTAAATAAGTATGACAGTCAGCTTCAAAATAGGCAATTTTGAGCATTTAGATTGTTTTTAAGGGTATATCTAATAGGAGTTAGGAATCTTGAAATTCATACATGAATTAATAAAAGAAAGTGCAAAAAAATATGGTAGTCATATAGCTCTTTCTGATGAATATTCCGGTTACACGGTTACATATAGGCAATTAGAACAAGATATTATTTCAATATCTGCAGCAATACAAAATTTAGGAATACAAAAAGGAACCCATGTCGCTCAATTTAGCGAAAACAGCTCAAAGTGGATGGTTATGGACCAGGCAATATTAAGCTGCGGAGCAGTCAATGCAGTGAGGGGATCATTAGCCCCAACTAACGAACTTGAATATATATATAATCAAAGCGATAGCGAAGCACTTATAACAGATAGTATCTCCCTAATAAAAAACCTTTCAAGCACACTCAATTCTAAAAATACTAAATTTATAATATATATCGGTAATGAATCAACTTGTGAGCTTGCCGATATTGATATTCAAATAATCACATTTGAAAATCTCCTAAATGCAGGCAAAAACTTAAGTTTTGAAGCTCCTGAAATCTACGAAAATGATTTAGCAACATTAATATATAGTTCAGGTACAACAGGAAAACCAAAAGGGATCATGCTAACACATAAAAATCTAGCAAGCCAAATGATAGCAATTCCCCCTGCATTAAAATTAAAAGAAACAAAAACAATAACTCTGGTTTTACCTATTTGGCATGCTTATGAAAGAACTTGTGAATACTACACACTTACATTAGGTACAAAAAATTGCTACACGAATGTGAAAAATTTCAAAAAAGATCTAATAAAGCACAAACCTCACTATTTAATTGCAGTACCACGAATATGGGAATCTTTTTATGAAGGGATAATGGGTGAAATAAACAAAAAATCAGCTCAAGTAAAGCATGTGGTTAATTTCTTCCTTTCAACGTCACAAAAAGTAAGTATAGCTAAAAGAATCCTTAATAAGGATTGCATTTATAATCAAAATCCTTCAGCTGTTGAGAGATTGAAAAATAGCATTAAAGCGACAACAATGTCTCCAATACATAAACTTGGTGAAAAGATACTATATAGCAAGTTCAAGAAAGCCTTGGGTGGAAGATTTTTAAAAGGAATCAGCGGTGGCGGAGCACTTGCTGCCCACGTTGATGATTTTTTTATGTCAGTTGGTGTAAATATATATGTCGGGTATGGCCTCACTGAAACATCTCCTGTCCTTGCAGTAAGACTAGAAGATGATAACAAACCTTACTCGACAGGTCCGGCATTACTTGATACTCAATTCCTAATTGCAGATCAAGACACATTACAGCCCGTACCCAAGGGCCAAAAAGGCATTGTACTAGTAAAAGGCCCACAGGTTATGAAAGGTTACTATAAGGACCCTGAAACAACAAAAAAAGTTATTTTATCAAACGGATATTTCATAACCGGAGATATAGGATGGCTAACTCAAGACAATAATCTTGTTTTAACAGGGCGAGCAAAAGACATTATAGTTCTTTCCAACGGAGAAAATATAGAACCTGAAGCAATAGAACAAAGCTGCATGTCCTCTCCGTTTGTCAAACAAATAGTTTTGGCCGGTCAGGACAAAAGCTCATTATCAGCACTGGTCGTACCGGACTACGATGCAATAAAAGAACTTGCTCAAAAGAAAAATATAAATATCGACAATCCTTTAAATTCAAAAGAATTAAAAAATGAAGTACTAAAAGAACTAAGAAAAAGAGAACAAGCCAGAACAACATTCAGAGCTCATGAGAGACTATCCAATATTGAATTTGTAGAGGAAGAATTCAGCCCTGAAAACGGGCTTATGACACAAACTGCAAAAATTAAAAAGAACGAAGTCTACGAAAAATACAAAAATAAAATTGAAGCAATGTATAGATAGCTTCACAATAATATTTTCCTGCAAATATTTATTTTATAATAGCGTTAGTGACTAATTGTCTTTAGCGCTATTTTTAATTTTTAATCAAGAAGGAATATAAATGTTTTTAGATAAAGCCAAAATAAAAATACTCTCAGGTAAAGGTGGCAACGGAATGGTTGCCTGGAGACGAGAGAAATATGTAGATAAAGGCGGTCCGGCTGGTGGTGATGGAGGCCGTGGAGGTGATATATATTTTATTGCTGATGAAAACCTAACAACACTTATGGACTTCAAATTTAAATCTATATACAAAGGTGAAGATGGAGAAAATGGCAGAGGCAAAAGTCAACACGGCAGAGGCGGTAAAGACTTATACATAAAAGTGCCTGTTGGAACAATAATTAGAGATTTATCTACGGACAAAATAATTGCTGACTTAACCCATAACGAACAAACAATAATAATGGCAAAAGGCGGCAGAGGTGGTAGAGGAAACTCTCGTTTTGCAACATCACAAAAGCGAGCTCCTCAATTTTGCGAACCTGGTGAAGCAGGAATAGAAAGAGATTTAGAACTAGAATTGAAGTTGCTTGCAGATGTTGGCCTTCTTGGAATGCCAAATGCAGGTAAGTCAACGCTGATAAGCGTAATTAGTTCAGCAAAACCAAAAATAGCAGATTATCCTTTTACTACTCTCGTTCCCCACCTTGGTGTAGTAAGAAAGACTAACGGCGACGGATACGTAGTTGCAGACATTCCAGGACTAATTGAAGGAGCTTCTGATGGAATTGGCCTCGGGCATGAATTTTTGAGACATGTGGAACGATGTAAATTTTTAATCCACCTTGTAGATATAACTCAAGAGGATCCAATTAAAAACTACACAACAATAAATAATGAATTGAAAAAACACGGAACCAGATTAAGCGACGTATATCAAATTATTGCACTCAATAAGATTGATTCTGTTGAATTAGATACTCAAGCTAAATTTTACAAAGAATTCAAGGAGCTGTCTAAAGATGTTTTCTTAATCTCTGCTGCGACAAAAGAAAACTTAGAGGAATTCATCAGTTTTGTATCTCAGAAAGTAGAGGAAATACCAAAACCTCATATAGAGATAGAAATTGAAGAAGACTTAGGAGCATTTGACAATGATGATAGTGCTTATAGTGTTTTCAAAGTTGATAAAAATTCATTTATAGTTGAAGGCGGTAAAATAATAAGGCTCGCAAATGTAACAGACTCCAGAAATATTGATCAAATACACCGTTTCCAAAATATATTAAATGATATGGGTGTATATGAAGCATTAAAAGAAGCTGGTGTAAAAGATGGTGATGCTGTTAAAATCGGTCACATAGAGTTCGATTATTACTCATAACCATTATGAGTAATTAATTCACATCAATTACTATAACGCCATCTCCACCCTCGGGAGACTCTCCAACTCTATATTTTGCCACATATGGTGATGTGGAGGCATAATCCCTAACAGCGTGCTTTAAAGCTCCTGTTCCATGACCATGAATAACATAGACTGGAGACAAATTTGCAAGACTGGCCTTATCTAAATATGAATCAAGTGAATCAAGAGCTTCATCGACCCTATAACCTCTTAAATCTAAAGTTTGGGAGATTTCATGTCTTCTAAGGGAAATTTTTGTATTATTCCCTAATGTTTTTTTTGCAGGGTTTCTAACTAGTTTTTTATCAAATACAGCTAGTTTATTTGCTTTTAAAACGGTTCTAATCAACCCCATCTGAATTGTCACACTGCCACTTTTATCTGGCAATGAAACAAGTTCTACTTCCTGATTTAAGTTCTTCAACATCAACTTATCTCCAGGTTTTACAATTTGCCAATCAATAGATTTATAAGTTTCTGCCAGATTTTCTTCTTCTTTGGAAAAATCATTTCTAGCCCCAGACTCAATACTAGCGAGCCTAGACAAATTTCTCCTCGCTATTTTTTCACTCTTTTG
Organism: Cyanobacteria bacterium OH_CBB_238; assembly: GCA_023409995.1. GTDB lineage: Bacteria > Cyanobacteriota > Vampirovibrionia > Gastranaerophilales > Gastranaerophilaceae > JAEYQN01. Next base: position 22,787 of record JAEYQN010000106.1, read on the forward strand.
TTGACGAACCTCTTTCAATATCTGTTTTATTTCTTCTCTCGCGTCAGTAATGGCTGTATCAAATTTTTTCTTATAAATATCAATATTTTTTTTCTTATTTTTTCTTATGTCAGTGAGTTTTTCTTGAAGTTCATCTTCCATTGTTTTCAATTTTTCTTCACTCTCCAGAACTGATTTTGTTGTCTGAGAAAGTTGATGTTGAGTTGTCTGTAAACCTTCAAGAACACCAGCTGTAAAATCTTTTTGATTATGGTGTATAGCTCTTGCTTTAGAGTATATTTGTTCACTTATACCCAAATTTTTTGCAATAGCAATAGCATTACTCGCACCAGGGATTCCAATTAATAGTTTATACGTTGGAGATAATGTATTTAAGTCAAATTCCACACTGGCATTCACAAATCCTTTTTTTAAATAAGCAAGGGACTTCAGCTCTCCGTAATGCGTCGTTACAACACAAAAAACACCTTTTTCCTGTAAAAACTCTAATATTGCCTGAGCAAGAGATGCGCCTTCTGCGGGATCTGTACCTGCCGATATTTCATCCAATAAAACTAGTGCTTCTGAATCTGCTTGATTCAATATAGCAACTATATTGTTCATATGTGAAGAAAATGTGGATAAGCTTTGAGCAATACTTTGTTCATCTCCAATATCTGCAAATATATTTTTAAAAGGATAAATTGATGCTTCAAAGCATGGCACATGTAACCCTGCCCTACTCATCAAGACACACAAACCAACCGTTTTAAGAACAACAGTTTTTCCACCAGTGTTAGAACCTGTGATAATGATACAGTTATTTTCAGAATTAATTGAAAAATCATTTTCTATAATATTTTTAGTAACTTTCATTAAAACAGGATTTTTCATCCCTTTTAGAGAAATTGCTTTTTCATCAAGTATATTAGGTTGAACACCGTCAATTTCAATTGAATATTTTGCCTTTGCAAAAATAAAATCAATGTCTATAAGATTGGCTAAGGAATTTGAGATTTGATCATGGAATTGAGAAATTTCCTCAGATAATTCTTTTAATACTCTCTCTATCTCAACATTAATCTTTATTTCAATTTCTTTTATTTTATTATCTAGCTCAACAAGCTCTTTAGGCTCGATAAAATAGGTTTGGTTGCTTGCCGATATATCATGTACAATACCCGAAACTTTATTTTTGCACTCTGCTTTAACCTGAAAAACAGTTCTGCCTTCTCTTTGTGTATACACAGTATCTTGCAAATTTGCAACAAAAGATTGATTAGAAAGAAGTCTGGCTATAGATTCTTTTATATTATAACTAGTTGACCTTAAAGCGTGAAATAGGCTTGAAAGTTCTCTAGATGCATTTTCTTTGACATTTAACGACGAATCAAAAGTATCAAATATTTTATCTTCCAATTCTTTATTTACAAAAAGTCCATTATTTTTCGCTGACAACTCTGGGAATTCTTTTTCAAATTTTTCTAAATAATTTCTTATAATTCTATAATTTCGCAGGTTTTCGCCAATCTGAAAAATTTCACCCTCAGATAGCCTTATTCTTTTTTTTAGATCCTCCAAATTTTTACGAATATCCCTAATATGTTCTAAAGGAAAAACAAACCCAGAAGTTAAAAGTTTTTTCGCTTGTGTTGTTAATTCAATTTGCTCTCTTATATCAGAAGTGTTATCCAATAATTCAGAATTAACACATCGTTCTCTGCCCAAAGTACTAACAGCGTGCCTACTCAAAAATTCTAAGACTTTGTCAAATTCTAATATTTTGTAAGATTTTTTCATATTTAGAATTATATCTAAATGTACTCTAAATAGCAAAAAAGGCGAGCATAAAGCTGCCTTTTAAGCTTTTTTAATAACATTGATTAATCTTTTATAGGCAAGATGATAACATATTTATCACCATGCTTTTCTTTTTTCACATCTTTTACGTCAATTTGGTGAGGAAGAGAAAAACTTTGAGAAAATGAGACTTCCTTATAAGATTTGCTTCCATCCTGTTCTGATTTACCGGAAAGATTAACTCTATCAGCATTAACATCGACTTTAATATTTTTTTCATTACCATTAAAAGGCTTCAAATCAACAACAATTTTATAATCATCACCTTCTCTTAATGTTTCCACTCTTACGGGG
>JAEYQN010000176.1 GCA_023409995.1 Cyanobacteria bacterium OH_CBB_238
ATGCCTATGTGGGTGTTTGGATTAAATGAGGAAAACAGTATAGTGAATACCGTAAAAGGTAATTTTAACGGGACGAAGGTAACCGTGTAGATTTGGAGGAAGACAAATGGATGTAAGATTACAAGTATATGTGGATAAAATGGATAAAGCATATGAATTTTTAGCAGCTGATTATCAGACAATTAGAGCTGGACGTGCAAACCCTCATGTTTTGGATAAAATAAAGGTTGATTATTATGGTACGCCGACACCAATACAGCAGGTCGGTAATATAACGGTTCCAGAGGCAAGAATGATACAGATTGCACCTTGGGAAAAGAATTTAATTAAGGAAATAGAGAAAGCGATCATGATGTCAGATATTGGTATTACCCCTACCGATGACGGTCAGATTATCAGACTGGTATTCCCTGAATTAACGGAGGAAAGAAGAAAAGAACTCGTTAAAGAAGTTAAGAAAAAAGGGGAAGATGCAAAAGTAGCAACACGCAATATTAGACGCGATGGTAATGATTCTTTAAAAAAATTAGCCAAAACTGAAATTTCAGAAGATGAAATCAAGCAGTTGGAAGAAAGCTTACAGAAAATGACGGATAAAGCAATTAAGGATATTGATAAATTAGTAGAAGAGAAATCAAAAGAGATTCTTACGGTATAGTATAGATTAGGAATCAAGGGGACAGACGATATCCCGTCATGTCCCCTTTGATTATATTGATAGAATGAGGAGACAGCTATGAATATTCCAAATCATGTTGCCATTATTTTAGATGGGAATGGCAGATGGGCAAAAAAGAGGGGTATGCCTAGGAATTACGGGCATGTACAAGGTGCCAAAACCGTTGAAGTGATATGTGAGGAAGCCTATAAAATGGGTATTCAATTTTTAACTGTATATGCTTTTTCGACGGAGAATTGGGATAGACCAAAGGATGAAGTGGATGCTTTGATGAAACTTCTGAGAAATTATATGAAGACCTGTCTAAAAACTGCAGAGAAAAACCGCATGTGTGTAAAAGTGTTAGGAGATAAGACTAGGTTAGATGAAGACATACAATTAAGAATCGCAGAATTAGAAGAAGCGACAAAGTATAATGATGGCTTACATTTTCAGATTGCAATTAATTATGGAGCAAGGAACGAAATAACACGTGCAGTGAAAGCAATTGTAAAAAAGGCAAATGATGGTCTCATCAAACCAGATGATATAACAGAAGACTATTTTAGTGATTCTTTAGATACTGCTGGTATTCCGGAGCCGGATTTGTTAATACGTACCTGTAATGAACAAAGGATTTCAAATTTTTTATTATGGCAGCTTGCCTATGCAGAATTCTATTTTACGGAAGTAGCATGGCCTGATTTTACGAAAGAAGAGTTGGTAAAAGCAGTAGAAGTCTATAATCGGAGAGATCGTAGATTTGGTAAACTGGGGGAGGAATAAAATGTTTTATAAAAGAGCATTAAGTGCAATTATATTAGTAATTATTGCGCTCACTGTTATTCTTACAGGAGGTGCACTGTTGATAGTGGTTTTATATATGTTGTCATTGATTGCTTTTTTTGAGTTGACCAAGGCGGTTGGTATTCATCTGCCTGACAAGATAATAAATCCTTTAGAGGCAGCAGCTATCCTTGGAATAACATTATATTATGGAAGTATATTTTTTATAAAATCAGAATCTTCTATGAATTTTGCTTTAATTTTGGGATTTATGGCTATTATGTTTGTATATGTATTTTCTTTTCCTAAATTTAATGCGAACGAAGTCATGACTACTTTTTTTTGTATGATTTATGCACCAGTCTTGTTATCTTTTATTTATTTAACCAGGAATCTTAAGTTCGGTATTTATGTAGTATGGTTAATTTTTATTAGCTCATGGATTTGCGATACCTGTGCATATTTGGTCGGAATGCTGTTTGGAAGGCATAAGATGGCTCCGAGGCTCAGTCCTAAAAAATCGATAGAAGGTGCTGTGGGTGGTGTGGTCGGTTCGGCAGTCGTGGGTGCATTATTTGGCTATTATGTGCAGCTGTATGTTCTTTCCAGTGAACGATTAGTTATGATATTTGCAATTATTGGAGCATTGGGTGCAACAATTTCACAAGTGGGTGATCTGGCAGCTTCCGCAATCAAAAGAAATCATGATAAAAAGGATTATGGAAAATTGATACCGGGACATGGCGGTGTGATGGACCGGTTCGATAGTGTTATTTTTTCTGCACCAATGATATATTTTTTAGCATATTTTCTTATGAACCAATTATAGATTGAAATAAGAGGAATAATACAGTATGAAGAGGATAGCAATATTAGGTTCCACAGGTTCCATTGGAACCCAGACATTAGAGATCGTCAGAGAAAACGCAGAGTTAGAGGTGGTTGCACTAGCAGCAGGTACCAATGTGGCTCGTATGGAAGAGCAAATTCGTGAATTTCGACCATCCTATGCGGTCATGTGGACAGAAGAGGCAGCGTCTGATCTTAAAACACGAGTTGCAGATTTATCGACTACTATTTTGACCGGAATGGAAGGTTTACTTGCGATTTCTGTTTTGCCACAAGTTGAAGTGTTGGTTACAGCAATAGTAGGAATGATAGGAATACGTCCAACAATTGCTGCAATTGAAAATGGGAAGAATATTGCACTTGCAAACAAGGAGACCTTGGTAACTGCCGGGCACATTATAATGCCACTGGCCGAGAAAATGGGAGTAAACATATATCCTGTAGATAGTGAACATAGTGCTGTTTTTCAATCTTTGAATGGTGAGAATCCAAAACGTATTGAAAAGATTCTATTAACCGCTTCCGGTGGACCATTTAGAGGAAAGACAAAAACAGAACTGGAAGCTATGACTGTGGATGATGCATTAAAGCATCCGAACTGGTCTATGGGAAGAAAAATTACAATTGATTCAGCAAGCTTAGTAAATAAGGGGCTTGAGGTCATGGAAGCGAAATGGTTATTCGATGTTGATTTGGATCGTATTGAAGTCGTGGTACAGCCGCAGAGTATCATCCATTCTATGGTTGAATTTGTAGATGGTGGTATTATGGCTCAGTTGGGAGTTCCTGATATGAAATTACCAATCCAATATGCATTGTTCTATCCGGACAGACGTCCAATGAAAGGAAAAAGACTGGACTTTTTCGATTTGGCAAAAATAACATTTGAAAAGCCAGATGTAAAGACATTTACGGGGTTACAGTTAGCTTTTGACGCCGCTAAGACAGGAGGTTCTATGCCAACGGTGTTCAATGCTGCCAATGAAAAGGCTGTTGCTATGTTCTTGGATAAAAAGATTCGTTTTCTGGAGATTGCCAAGATAATTGAAGCCTCTATGGAATCGCATAAGACCATAGAGAATCCAAATAT
>JAEYQN010000016.1 GCA_023409995.1 Cyanobacteria bacterium OH_CBB_238
ATAACATAAACTATAACTGGAAGTCAATACTGGAGAATTTAGCCAAATCTGATATGTCTAAAAATGATGATGAAAATAGATTCTTAAGAATGAACTTTATACTTAATTTTTACTCTGATTTAAAGAATTATAAAAAGGACGGTAAAAGAGTTAGTAAAACAAGCCAGTTAGCTAATGTTTACAAAAAAATAAGATCCTATTTCAAAGAGCTTGAACAAAAAAAAGAATATGAAAAGTGTTATCAAGAGATTGAAGACTATGCAAACTCTCTTGAGATAACAGCATCACGTTTACAAGATATAATAAATCCATATGATAAATATTCTTTCCAAAGTATAGAAAATAAAGCTATAAAGTCAGAAATTCAATCTATTGTATCTAAAATAGGTCGAATGGATATTAAATCAAATATTCTAGTTTTACTAGTTGCTATTTATAACAAATTTATCGAAGAGCCTGAAAAAATTCTAAAGCTTATGGACATATGTGAAAAATTTGCATTTAGAACATACTATTTAATTGAATGGAGATCCTATTCTGGGCAAAATCAGATATACACATTAGCCTGTGATATGTATAATAATCGACTGACATTTGAAGAGATACTATCTGAATTAAAAGAACTATATGATTATTATGCCTATGATTCTTTAGTGGAAGAATGTTTGGTTAATAGGAAGGATTACTATAACTGGAAAGGTCTTAAGTACTTCTTATTTGAATATGAAGTTTCAAAATGCTGGGAAAACTTAAAAAGTGAACCACAATTAACCTGGTCATACCTTAAAAGAACCGATAGAAAAGATTCTATTGAACATATTTTACCTCAAAACCTTGAGAGAAATGGTAAAAAAGTTCTCTACTGGAAGGAACGCTTTAATAAGAAAGCTCAGGAGGAAAATCTTAACAAATTAGGTAATTTAACATTAACTACCCCCTCTGAAAACTCTAGACTATCCAATAAAGGTTTTGATGATAAAAAATTAATATTTAAAGAGTCTGATTGGAAAATTAACCAGTTACTTTCTAATTACAAAGATTGGAATGAAAACCAAATTGAAAAAAGAAGTAAAGAATTATTTAACTTTGCTATGAAAAGATGGTGATTTTAAAAAGTCAATAATTAAACAGGGATTAAAATGGATGAAGATGAGGAAAGAGATATATACGGATCTGATGAAAATTGGGAATTAGATCAATTAGAAAGTAACTGGGACGATTGGATCGAACAAGAAAAAGCACATGATGGAATTTACATTGATTATCCCGATGTAGATTATGATAATGTGGAAATTGATATTCCAGAAGAATTAGATCAATATAGAGAGGACAATATCCTTAATTTATGCAAAGTTTGTGGTGTTAAAAAACCATTGACAGATTTTTATATCGACAAAAATAAAAACATTTGCAATTCATGCTTAAATAAAAATGATAAAGATAATACAAAGAATTTATGTGGAGCTTGTGGTGTTATCAAACCTTTAACAGATTTTTATATTGACAAAATGGCAAATGTCTGTGATTATTGTATGGATTACGTTGAATTTGATAGAGATAATCCATATGAAGAGTTAACTAATTTAATTCCAGAATCAGTATTAAATCTTGAATTACTGAAAGAAAATCTTTGTGCGGTTTGTGGTTCTTATAAACCTTTAACAAATTTTTCTATTGATAAATTAGAAAATGTTTGTGATGACTGTTTAGAGGATCAAAAAAACTATTTAGATTATTTAGATACAATAAACCCCTTTCCAGACGATAGTATACTTATAGAGAGTTTATGTGGAATTTGTGGTAGTAGTAGACCTTTAAGCGAATTTTCTATTGACAAATTTCATAATATTTGTGATTTTTGCTTAAAAGAACAAAATTATTTAAATAATCTAGAGCTGGTCCAAATTGTAAATAAAGGACATCATGATTTTAAAATAAAAAAATCTACTGAATTAAAAAAAAAGCATGTTATCAATTCTAATTATTTAATTAAAAATGATAATGTTTATAAAATTTATAGGGATATACTCACTCATTTCCCAAAAGGAATGACTCCAAGACCTGAACAAAAACAAATATTAAAGGATATTGCAAAAGGAATCGATGAAGGATATCATATTTTCTTACTTGATGCAGGTACAGGGATTGGTAAATCTGCAATTGCGGCAACATTGGCAGAATATTTTGGCAAAGCATTCATAACAACTGTTACAAAGCAGCTACAAGATCAATATAAAGATGACTTTAACTATCCTGTTTTAAAGGGCAGAATTAATTTTAATTGTAAAGAAGCGTTAACATTCCACAAAGCTGTTTCTTGTGAAGATGGACTATGCCAAACTGAGAATATAGAATGTAATAATGGCGTTACTAGAAAAGAAGGTTCATCTTTTTGTTTTAAAGATAGAAAGGATATAATATGGGATTTTAAAACTTCCACACATTGTAATTACTGGGAACAAAAAGGCAAAGCTGTAAGGGCTCCCATTACATTAATGAATTATCAATCATTCTTTATTGAAATGAATTATTTAAAGCATTTTAAAAAGAGGGAATTTTGTGTCTTTGATGAAGCCCACAATATTGAAAGAGTAGTAATGGGTCATGTAAGCCTTACATTATCTAATAAAAAGCTTAAATCGGATTTTAAGGATCATATGGATGATATCACTCCCGATGGTGAAATAAGGTTCATCCCCCAAATCAGCAAAGATGCATTTGTAGAAGATAAAGAATTTTGGATTGAATATTTAGATAAATTTATTGGAGATTATAAATCATTAACTAAAATTAAAGATTTACCTCTTAAGGAACTCAATAGGTTTAAAAGTAAGCTTTTCAGCCTAGAGAATACTAGATTTGAATTAATTAAAAATCCTCAAAAGTGGATTATTGAAGCAAAGAAAGGTGAAGAAAGAGTCATATTCAAGCCAATAGAAGTAAGTGAGTATATCAAGAGTTATTGTTTTGATCACAGTGAATATTCCCTTTTAATGAGTGCTACAATATTGAACAAGGAACATTTTTGTAAATGGCATGGAATAGATGCTGAAAATGTTTTATACATAAATGTTAAAAGTCCTTTCGATGCTAAAAGGAGGCCAATATATCTTCAAACAGTAGGTTCAATGT
>JAEYQN010000041.1 GCA_023409995.1 Cyanobacteria bacterium OH_CBB_238
AAATGGCGTAAAAATAAATAAACGCGAAGTTCCTTCTTTTAAAGAGCTTGAAGATGCAAGAATAACTGCATATACAGATAAAATTAATCAAATAATTCAGTGCGATGATTTAGCTGATTTTGAAGAAAAAGTTCAAGCTATGGTTACGGATAATTCATCTCTATTAAATATTGCTGCTGCTCTTTTAAAACTTTCTTTAAATAAAGAAAGCAGAAAAATTAATCAAAACATGATTTTCCAAGAATCTGATGATGAGGACGGTGGAAAATATTCTCGTAGAGGAGGATCAAGAGGTCGCAGAGATGACAGAAGCAGAAGCAGAAACCGAAATAGCGATAGAGATAGAGGCTATAGAGTTGAGAAGAAGCAAGGTAATAAAACACAAACGTTGGACGAAATGATCAGTTCTATAAAATCTTTATCAGAGCCTGTAAAAAAGAAAAAAGATAATAGTTCGGCTCCATTTAAAGAGGCTAAAAAATTCTTTAAGCCAAGTAACAAGAAAAAGAAAAGCGGTACCACAAAAAAGTTTGCCGGCTTAAAAAAGAAATAATCTATTTATTTTGAGACAATGAGCCCAAATCTCTTATGTCTATAGATTTTAAAGCTACTATTTAACTCCCCTAATTTTTTATGGGGGAGTTTTAGTTTTGAACAAAGCTGTTGCTGAATTTCATATTCTTCTTTTCCCTGATTAACTATAAACATTTGAGCTTTTGGTTTTAGAAGAGAGTGAGCGTGATATAACATTTCCTCAGGCTTAAAATGGTTTGCCGGCAATCCCCACCTTAAATGTGAATACTTTGTCACAAAGGGTAGTATCCATATTATGTAATCATACTTTAGAGTATGATTAAGGAGATTATTTTCAATGTAAAATGTGTTTTCAAGAGTTTTAATATGATACTTTGCCACTTCTTTTCTTGAATACAAATTTCTGTATAATCGGTTAGGATCTATTTCTATCCCATTTAAAATCATATCTGGAAAATGTTTTTTTAAAAAAATATTTTCTCCATATGCATAGCTCCAGTTTTTACAGCCAATATCTAAAATACTAATTGTCTCTTGTTTTGGAGTTATTTCCAGATAAAGGTCTAGAATATCAACTAAATTTAAATTCTCAAGATATGTTGATATAGTTGAGAAAGAGCGAAGTTTCTCTAAGCCATATTGCTTTATCAAATATTTTTCACGTTCGATTTCAGATTCTTTAGAAAATAATTCTACTTTGTTTTCGTTTTTTTCCATATAGCCTGATCTTGAAAATGCAAAGTTGTTTCTTAAAAAGAAATCTACTGAATTTTTTATGTTTTCTAAAAATATAACCATATAAAAAGTTTAGACTAAGAGAAAGCAGTTAGCAATTATTATGTAATAAGTATAATACCTGCCAAGCTGATTGAATTATTTAAAAAGATAATAAATAATCAAAGCAATAGCGAAAAGAGGGTTATATGAAAAATATTCTTGTAATAAATGGACATCAGCCTTATCCTTTTTCAGAAGGCAGATTAAACCAAACAATTTTTGAAAATATGGTGGAGTTTCTTTCCGTAAAAAAAGAAATTAAAACAACTGTTGTGCACAAAGGTTATGTTGTTGAAGCTGAGCATGAAAAATTCACTTGGGCTGATGCAATTATTTTTCAAAGCCCTATGTTTTGGTATTCTATACCTGGCGCATTAAAAACCTATATTGATAGAGTTTATAAACATGGTTTGTTTTACAATTTTAGTGAAAAATATGGACATGGTGGATTATTAAAAGGAAAGAAATACATGTATTCTTTAACAATGAATACTCCTGAGACAGAATTTGCCTATGGTAATACTTTCTTTAATGGCAAATCTTTAGATGATGTCATAATTCATTTACATAAAACACAACAATACTGTGGCTTAGAACCTCTTAAAACATTCGGAGCCTATGATGTTGTTAAGCACCCTGATGTCCTTGAAATTTTAAAAAACTTAAATAAACACATAAGTGAAGTTTTTGGTGAGTAACAAATAGTAGTTTTTATTTGTTATTCATATTAACAGCGAATACCCCGTGACATCTTGTTCCACAATATATGCATTGTGCGTCTGAATCTATATCAGCTGAAATAAGTGAGTAAGATTGACGTGATATTATCTTCTTACCACAATTGCTGCAATATGTTGATTCTGTTTCAGGGTTCATAATATTTCCTGTGTATACGTAATTTAACCCTATTTTTTTTGCTATATTATAAGCTCTTAGTAGTGTGTCCAGTTTTGTCGGGTTTTGATTTAAAAAATTGTAGGCTGGGTGAAATGCGCTGAAATGTATTGGTATATTGATTCCAAGATTATCTTTTATCCATTGACATTCTTCGATTAATTCTTGATCTGAGTCATTTTCTCCTTCTATTAAGAGAGTTGTGAGTTCTACCCAACAATCTGTTTTAGTGGCTACATATTTTATAGTTTCAAGAACAGGGTCAATGTTAATCAATGAATTTTTTTTATAAAACTCGTTACTAAATGCCTTTAGGTCGATATTTGTTGCATTCATATGTTCAAAAAATTCAACTCTAGGTTCTGGGTTAATGTATCCAGCAGTAACAGCTACGGTTTTTATTCCTAATTTATGACATTCTTTTGCTGTATCTATTGCATATTCGAAAAATACAACAGGGTCATTATAAGTAAATGCAACACTCCTACAATTTGTTCTTTTGGCTATTTGTGCAATTTCTTCCGGAGAGGTGTAATTTAACGAACTGGGATCAAGTTTTGAGTGTGATATTTGCCAATTTTGACAAAATCTACAACCTAAGTTACATCCAGAGGTTCCAAATGAAAGCACGCTGCTCCCGGGTAAGAAATGGTACAATGGTTTTTTCTCAATAGGATCAATTGATAACCCTGTATTGTATCCATAAGTTGTAAGTGTAACTCTACCGTTAATATTCTGCCTAACATAACAAAAACCTCTTTGCCCATCTCCTAAGGAGCAATATCTTGGGCAAATTGTGCACTGAACTCTATTATTATTTTGGCTATTTTGATATTTCATCAAGTATATTATAATTGGATATATAAAAAATGTAATTGGCGGACTTTCTATGTCAGATGTAAAAGAACCATCAGTTGCGGGTAGTTTCTACCCAGCTTTGAAAGAAGATCTCTTATCACAGCTTTTAGAGTTTGCTCAAAACAATAAGAGAGATTATGAAGCTTTCTCACGTGCCATAGTTGTACCTCATGCAGGATATCCTTATTCTGGACAGCTTGCCAGTGAAGGGTTTCAGTATTTAGACCCCGAACTTAAAAATATATTTATTTTTGCACCTGCACATAGAGAGACTGTGTCTACCCTGGCAATAAGTAGCTTTAAAAAATGGACCACTCCTATGGGAGAAATTGAGGTTCAACAAGATATAAATAAGGAATTGTCTGATAAATTTGATTGTGAATTTATTGATTCTGCATTTGAGTATGAACATGCTATTGAGGTTCAATTACCATTTATTCAACTTAATTACACAAAAGTGAAGATAATACCGATTTTAGTTGGGAATGCTAATGTTGAACTTGTAAAATCTATAATAGACTATTATTGGGATAGTAGGATTAACGGATTTGTAATTTCTTCTGATCTCAGCCATTTTTTTAAATCAGATGAAGCAGAGAAAATAGATTCTATAACTGCACAGATGATTGAGTTGGGTGAATTTAATGATTTTCATCCGCAACAGGCATGCGGCTCAAGAGCAATATGTGCTCTTGGTTCTTTTGCTAAAGAAAATGATTTTTCCCTTATTAGAATAGGTTTGTATAATTCTTCAAAAACCTCTGGAGATGTAAACCGAGTTGTTGGATATGGAAGTTGGCTTCTGTATGAAGGAACTCGTGGCGAATTTATAAAAAAACAATTTCCGCATCTGGTTCTGGATATATGCTATAAAAGTATAGAGAGTGGTATTAATAGAGAAAAAATAAATATTCAAAACGAGTTTAAGTTTATCCCAGACGTATTTAATGAGCTGGGGGCATCTTTTGTAACGTTGGAGATCGGCGGAACTCTAAGGGGCTGTATTGGTTCAATTATAGCGCACAGACCCTTTGTTTTGGATTTGGCAGAAAATGCACATAACGCAGCTTTTTCTGATCCGAGATTTTCACCACTAACAATTGAAGAACTGGAAGAACTTGATGTGTCTGTTTCAATTCTGTCTCAACCACAAAAAATGGTTTTTAACGATGAAAAAGAATTAATGGAACAGATCGTTCCATTTGAAGATGGAATAATCATCAAAGATGGTATTTATCAAGCTGTTTATTTACCTTCTGTTTGGGAGCAATTACCAGAAAAAAATTTATTTATGACTTCATTAAAACAAAAAGCAGGTCTCCTTCCTGATCATTTTTCTAAAAAATTTGAAGCATATAAATTTAGAACTGAGTATATTAAGTCATAAAAAAGCCTCTAAGGTAGAGGCTTTTTAAATTTATTATGCTACATCTGCCTTTTCGGGAAGGTCTTCTCTTTTCAGTCCAAACTTATCTAAATAATCATAGATAGGACCTTCTTTATTTGGTTGAATCCAACTGAAATCTTGGTGAAGAGCATTCATACACATATTCTCATATTTTGATTTGTCATCATAGAATATATTTAAACCTTCTTTTATTGCTTTACCAAAACCTTCTGCATTTATTTCTTTTGAGAGAATACCTGTTTGACTATCTCCTTCTGCAACAACAGTATCAACTATACCGCCAGTGGCTGTTGCTATAACTGGTGTACCAAACGCAAATGCTTCACTTTGAGTTAGACCACAAGGTTCAAAGTTGCTTGGCATTAAGAAGTAATCAGTTGCAGACATTATTGCCGGATTTGGATTAAATCCATGAGCAAACATAACTCTGTTGGAGTCTTCGGGTTTTAAATTTGCTTTTAGCTCTTCAATAATTTTTCTTTGAGCTCCACCTTCACCGTCTTCTCCACCTATGTAGAAAATTGGTTTTGGTTTTCCAGGAAATTCTTTTTCCCAATTTTCATAGATATTTTTGATTGCGCCACTTAATGTTCCAGCGCCTTTTTGGCTTACTAATCTGTGCGCAAAAGAAATAATTGGAGTTTGAGCAATTTCTTCATCAGACAATTTTGGAAGTTCTGTTTTTCCAACAACTTCTAATCCGGAAGCTTTTTTAGATCCATCACAAATAGGACTCATAAATTCATTATAGAATTTAATTTTATTTTCCAAACGAGCTGCCATAACTTCTTCTTTTGGTGAATCTTGGGTGTAAACTTTGAAATCTGAGCCAGTTACTTTTTTAATGAAACCTACTTTTTTACCTATAGCCAGATTGTCTATATCATTACCGTTTATGATTCCAATAAGAGTGTTAGACTTATCTCTTTGTCCAACAGCCCATTGTAAATATCCTGATTTCATTGGATCATCAACCAATTCTTTTGCATAATTTTTAGATACAGGAGCAAAGTAGTCACTTAAACATATTCCCATATTTAAGAAGTTAACATGTCTGTCTCCTGAATCTGGATCTAGAATTACAGAGTTAGATAAGGAGTCATATTCAGAACCTGTTTTTGCATTTTTGACTATGTCAGATGCGAAATTATCAAATAATGTATTTAGTATATTTTCAGAAACTTCAATTTTTTGTTCATAGCTATTGTCTAAGTGAGTGGCTCCTTGATATTGAGCGTTATGACCTATAGTCATTATTTTCATATTTTCTAATTTAGCTTCAGCATCATCGTTTAAACCACCATAAGCATTTTCCATTGGAGCCTTATATCTTGCTAGAGCAGCAATAGGTGAAGCTTGCCAATCATTTAACATCAATCCGTTTGGAGCTGCAATGTTTTCGTATTTTTCTTGGTTTATTATTTTCATTCCTTTTACACTGTTTGGATCGAATTTTGCTTTTGCTAATTCATAAACAGATTTTGCAAAGAATGCAAATTTCTCTGGTTCATCGGATTTTGCTGTTTTAGCATAGATAGAGCCATTAAAATATTCATCATTTTTTAGGAAAACTAAAGGTGCTGTAAGAATTTCAACAGGAACATCTTTTCCGTCTACCTTTTTAGTTCCCATTTTGCTTGTGCTTACAAAAACTTCGACAGGTTCATCTTTTGAGTCATTTCTTCTGTATGAGTGAACTCTGTATTCTGCAACTTTATCTAAATTAAAAATGGTTCCATTGTAGTTGTATGAATATTTGCCATTTATGTTTCTCAATGTCGCATGACCATTTTTTTGGTACATAGGTATGAATGTTGGTGTTTTTACACCTAGTTTTTCAAAGTTGTTTTGTAAATCGACAGGAACAACTCCCAAGCCGCCTTCTTTCATTGGTGCAAATTCTGAGGTAATTGACCAAACAGTATCACCAACTTTTAGTGGTTCTTTATTATCTTGAATTTTGCCAGCCAATAAATCTGGAGCGGCGGATTGGATTCTCTGTACGGCGCTATCATATTTTGTTTGGTTAAATCCTGCTTTTTTATCAACACCCTTAAGAAGTTCAAAGCCAAATACTGATTCTAAGTATTTAGAGTGTAGAGGACCTTTGGTTCTTACTGCTTTGGCATAGTCAGCAGTATTTTTAGCATCGACTGCAGTATTTTTTGCGTCTGATGCTATGTTTTTAGATTCGTTAATGCCATTATCTATATTTTGAATTTTTTCTCCTACTTTTTGAATAATTTCATCATGATAAGAGTCAGTGGCAGCCTGGTCAGATGGATCATTACCTTGCTTTTCTACAAAATCAGCTAATTTCATTCCGCCTGCAAAAAGAGCTAACCCTTTCCACATACGAACGGATCCACTTTGTAGCTTGTCTATTTTTTTTGAGCTTTCTTCACTTACCTTTTGTAGTTTGCCGTCTAATATATTTTCCATGTTTTTTATTACGGCATCTGTTGTTTTTGTAAATTGTTTTTTGTTTAATTTGTGCATTGCAACAAATCCAATCGGTGTTGCTGCCAATGCTGCAATCCCACTATATTTAAGAATCGAATCTAACACAGGGCTTTTAACTTTTTCTATTGCCTTTTGTGGTTGATAGGTATCTTGTTTTGGTGCTTGTGCAGCCACTGAAGCAACTGTAGTTGACTGTTGAACACCTGTATTCTGTTCTGGCACTGTTGGTGCAGTATTGTTTGCAAACGTGCTAAATAAATCTGAGCCAAAATTTACCTTCATAATAAACCCACTTACTTCATATAAATATACTTAGGATGCTATATTTTATAAGTCTACTAAAGATAAAAATTGCGCACAATAATAATTTTTAAAAAAGGTATTCCCATTAGTAAAAAGGGCAACATGAGACATGTTGCCCTTTTTGTGGTTTTACAAAAATTTACAATTATAAAAGCTGTGACAGGCGCTCCATTGCTTCAATTGTTTTTTCTTTGTTTCCAAAAGATGTTAATCTAAAATAACCTTCCCCATTTTTGCCAAAGCCAGACCCTGGAGTTCCAACTACGTTTGCTTTTTCAAGTAAAAAGTCAAAAAATTCCCAAGAACTTAGTCCATTTGGGCATTTTAACCATATATAGGGAGAGTGCTTTCCGCCCGTATACCAAATATTTTTGGCGTCTAGTGTTTCTGAAATAATTTTTGCATTTTCACTGTAATAGTTTATATTTTCTTGAATTTGTTTTTGTCCATCCATTGAAAATACTGCTTCGGCACCTCGCTGAACTACATAGGGTACTCCATTAAATTTTGTAGTTTGTCTTCTTAACCATAACTTATTTAGTGAAATGTCTCCGAATTTTAGTTCTTTCGGAACAACCGTATAGCCGCATCTTGTACCTGTGAAGCCTGCTGTTTTGGAGAATGAGCAAAATTCAACTGCGCATTTTTTTGCATCTTCTATTTCAAATATACTTCTTGGTAATGAGTCATCTTTTATAAAGCACTCATATGCTGCATCAAATAATATTAATGCATTATTTTTCATTGCGTATTCTACCCATTTTGCTAGTTCGGCTTTCGAATATACAGCGCCGGTCGGATTATTTGGAGAACAAATGTATATGATATCACACTTAATGCTATTATCTGGTAATGGTAAAAATCCATTTGATTCATTCGCATTAGCAAAAACTATTTTTCTGCCTGCCATTATATTGGTATCAACATATACAGGGTAAACTGGATCTGGAATCAAAACAGTGTTATCTTCTGAAACTAAATCCAGAATGTTTCCTATATCACTTTTAGAACCGTCAGAAACAAAAATTTCATCAGCTTCAATGTGAGTTTTTCTTTCTTTATAGTAATGCTTTATTGCTTCCCGCAGAAAATCGTAACCTTGCTCGGGGCCATAGCCTCTGAATGTTTCTTTATACGATAGTTCATCTACTGCGTCTTTCATAGCATCAACAACTGCAGTACAGAGAGGAAGGGTTACATCTCCGATACCAAGTCTTATTATATTTGCTTCAGGATTTTTTAGTGCATATTCAGATACCTTTTTAGAAATTGTTGAAAAAAGATAGCTATCTTCAAGTTCCAAATAATGTTTGTTAATATTCATTTTGCTTTTCCGTTCTAATCTAGACTATTTATTGTCTAAATTATACAGGAATCTTATATTTTGTACAAAACCATTTATTGAAAAGATATTTTTTCTAAGTGCGGTTCAACTGCCTTTTTTATAATTACGTGTTCCACGAATAAATCAATGGGTTTTATCATCAGTCCTAAAGATATAAAACCACCAATTGTTTTGAATGTCTTGTTTTTGAAAATCTCGGCAACATTATGGTCTTTTAGTATTGATTTAGCTGCTTTGCCCAGGTATTTTTCTTTTCCAAACTCTTTAAGATAACCTGGTTGAAGATCATTAAATTTTTTGAACAGTTTTGCTGATAGTTCTTTTGGTTGTTTACCTTGCATTAATTCTTTTCGCATTTTAAACATAGAATCAACATGATCGTCTATAAAACTATTCAATTTTTCAGTATTTGACAATGCCATTGATTCTGGGTGTTTAGAAGAAAAACAGAAATTAAATATCTTTGATATTATCCCTTTTGATTTATACTCACCCAGTGTTTCCGACATATAGGTTTCTAAAGATTCATGTAAATTTTTCTTATATGTGCTTATGTTATTTTCGAAAGTATGTAAGCTATTTTTGGACATGTGATTATGACAAAATTCTATCGCATCTTCTTTAGCTTGCGTAGTTAGACCTTTTTGTGTGTATTTATCAAGATAAGAAATGGCTTTTTGGCCAACATGAACAGCTGCTGTTGGTAGAATTACACTTGCAAGAGATTGAAAAATTGTCTGTTTTAATGCTCTTTTTGTGCTTGGGTCATAACTTGTCTGGTCATTTTTATATTTATCATATATATCCGCACCAAAATATAATAGTGCAGGAGCCCAGAGTGCAGTACCTAGTTTTGGAGAAAGAGGGCTTATTGCGGCACCTATTTCATTTGAGTATGCCAAGCCCTTTGCTGGCCATTTTAATAATGGATCTTTATATTTTTTTTCTTCTGAATTTTTTGTGGCATAAGGCACAGCACTTGGTGTAGTGCTTGCCTTCACTTGTGTATATGTTTCGACTAAATTCACGGCTACCCTTTTCTAACTGATACAAGTATAACAAAGCAGATAGAGAAAAATTGACAATTATTATTAGTTTGCAAAGATTTTGTTACGATTTTATACAAAAAATATCCATTTCTGGTAATGCATTTTATCTTTGTCTATAATTGTCTTATAAAATTCAATTGGTTATACGAATGAGACATAGATATCAAAATATGAAGAGATATATTTATTTCACTCATTGGCTGAGTAAGAATTTTTTGCTGAAGTTAAAAGAAGAGTTGTGTAAAAATATAAAGGATATTTTTTCAAGAAAAACTGTAAGACAACAAATTATTATATAAACTTGTGAACACCATCGAATTAAATCGATGGTGTTTTTTATTAATAAAAATAGAAATGGAGATAATAATGAAAATATTTAACGCTACAAGTAATCCAATAATGTATACCAATACTAACGCCCCTGGATCTAATAAAATTTATGATTATTCAGGTAAAAGCAACTTTTTATATAGGTATAACTTGGCAAGTGATGTGATTTCTTTTAAAAGAGCTGCAAACCCAGATGAAGGCAAACAGCTCTTTTCTTGTAAAGACAGTATGGAGCTGGCTGAAAAAATATCTGATAAAGCAAACGTTGGGTTAAACGAATCAATATCAAAAAAATTTAAAAATGGAGAAAGCTATGTAAATCTTATGACAAATGTTGAAGATAAATCCATATATGTGGTGGAGGCAGGTAGCGGTCCAATAAATGACAATCTAATGGAATTTAGGCAGATAGTAGATGCTGCAAAAAGAGACGGTGCCGAAAAAATAACTGCGATTATTCCATACATGCCATATTCTAGACAAGATAGAATATCTAAAACAGGAGAATCTATTGCTGCAAAAATGGTAGCCGAAGATATTCAAAGGGCAGGAGCTGATAAAATAATAACAGTTGATCTTCATTCTGTTCAAACCCAAGGCTTCTATAATATCCCCTGCAAAAATCTATCTGCAATGCCACTATTTGCAAATTATTTTAGAAACAAAGGAAATTTATCTGATTTTGCTATTATAAGTCCTGATTTTGGTGGTGAAAAAAGGGCAAAAGCATTAGCTAAGGAACTTGATGCCCCAATTGCCATTATTAGTAAAGAAAGATCAGAACACAATAAAGCAGAAGCTGTTGCTATTTTTGGAAATGTTAAAGGAAAAAATTGTATACTTATTGATGATATGATCGATACTGCAGGCACAATAACAGAAGCGGTAAAAATGCTTAAAAATAATGGTGCAAAGGATGTTTATATTTGTGCTACGCATGGAATTTTTAGTGATAATGCATATGAGAATATAAAAAATTGTCCGGTGAAAGAGGTTATCGTTACTGATACTCTTCCTTTAAAACCAGGTGCTCCTTCAAACGTTAAGCAAATTAGCATTTCATCGATACTTGCAAAGGAACTGAAAAATTAATTTGAGGGTAAAATTGGAGAACTCTTTATTTTATTCATCATTCTAGAGTTTTGCGAAACATTATATACCATAGCTGTGCCGTATGTTGAAATGTCATTATAACTTTGGTTGGGGACTGTTTCAAAACCTATTTTTTCGTAAAACTTTATTGGAGAACGTTGGAGAAAGCGTAACTTTTGTGCATTTAGTGTTATGTTTTTTGCACCACTTTTCTTTAAACTTTCCTCACAGGCAATTTGAATCAACTTTGTTCCAATGCCTTTATATTTCTTTCTAGCATATGATTCTAAATTAATAATAAAGATTTCGTCATTTGTTATTCTTATGTCTATGTCTCCGAGTACGTTTTTACCATTAGAAATGCTGTACTTTTTGTATCCTGGTTTTATATTTTCTGCAAAAACTTGTACCTCTTGTTTTCCATATCTTATTCCACAAAGTTTTTTATATATGGAAATATTATTTATATACTTTGAAGTTTTGTCAAAAGAATCACCAATGGAAGGCATTTTAAAAAGAAGGCTCTTAAAAGATGCCTGTGTTAGTTTTTTGACATTAGATGCAGAGTTGATTGGATTAATCATATAAGCTTTAACACATCAATATGATTTTTTTTGCTAGCAAAAAGAAGCTATATAGCTTCTTCTGTATCGCATCCCTATGCTCGTTATTTAATATTCTATGCCTTGTCGTGCTAGTATACCTTCATCGAAATAATGCTTTATGGGTTTCATTTCTGTAACAAGATGAGCCATTGCCACCAATTCAGGATGCGCTCTTCTTCCAGTAAGCACAATTTCTATATGCTCTGGTTTATTTAATAAAGCTTCTTTGACTTCGCTGACTTTTATCATTCCCATATCTACGCAAATATTTAATTCATCTAATATGATTAGTTGGTACTTACCGCTTTTGATTGATTCTTTTGTGTATTCCCAACCTTTTTTTGCTTCTTTGAAATCTCCAAGGCAAACATTGTGTGAATATACAACTCTATCCATACCAAATTGCACAACATCTAAATTTGGTAGGAATTTACTTGAAGAAGCTAATTCTCCATAAGATGTGCCCTGATCGCCTTTTGTAAATTGAACTACTAAAACCTTCCAGCCATGTCCGAGAGCTCTTAGTGCTAACCCCAATGCAGCAGTTGTTTTTCCCTTGCCATCTCCAGTATAAATTTGTATATAGCCATGTTCTAACACTTTTATTTTCCCTTCACTAATTTCAATTTTCTATTCTTAGTATAAAAAATTTTTGAATTGTATTTATCGGTTTTTTAGATGATAAGCATTTATCTTTTTAACAATACTAAAACAATTTTTTCATAAGGGATAAAATGTAATCATCCCCATGCTCTTTATTTTACATTTTTTGAAAAATAAATTACTCGTTTTAGCTATAGTCAAGGCATCTTACTTGCATTTGTTAAAATTTACAAATAATTAATTTAATCTGGTTAGATAATTAACTTAATTTGTTTTTTGAATATAACTTAAGAATTGTTAAGTTGTACCAAATGAAATTTGGTATACCCTAAAACCCCATTAACATTGAGGTGTTAAATATATAGACAAAAAATATATCCAAGAATACTAGCAATTATTTTTTTGTTCATGTTATACATAAATTGAACGTAAGGAAAAAATAATGTTAATAAAAATTAAAAATAATAACTTATCAACATGCTGTTGTTGTCAGAATTCCGAAAGATCTGACTTTTTGTCGTGTTGTAAGTAAATACTATTATAACTACTAATCGTCGGATTCTATAATTGATTCCGACGATTTTTTTATGAAACAAATTTTAAAAAGGACTTAAGTAATATGAAAATACAAAATTCTAATAATACAAACCTTGCATTCAGAGGACCTCTTGATGGGGCTTTAACAAGGTCTTTGATGATGATAGATACAAATCCAATGATTAATGCCGCAGCGATAGATGTAGGAGCTATGGTTGTACCGAGAACTATTGTTGATACTAAGAAAAGAAATAAATTCGCTGGTTTTGAAACTTTCTTCAGAGAGTTAACAGGTACAGTTATTATGTGTTTTTCTGCTGGACCTGTGGCTCTTTTAATGGGGCATCTTTATAATAAATCAGTAAATAAGAATATTAATGTTAGGGCAAATAACTGGGCTACAAATAATTCTTTTGACGTTTTGAAACAAGCATATGAGGGAAATGAAAAAAGTGTTAATTCATATGTTAAAAAAGTCTTTTCGAAC
>JAEYQN010000072.1 GCA_023409995.1 Cyanobacteria bacterium OH_CBB_238
AAATTCCAATTTCATTTAAACGAATAATTTCCCACGATTCAGGGATTTCAAATGGGACTTCATCCGCGATACATCTTACTTTATCGCCCACTTTCTCATAAGGCAAATTATCGGAAGATTTAAAAATGAAAGAAGGATTTTTTTCAGGTTTTATTTTCTTTTCTTTGATAAGTTTGTCTTTTTCAGCTTTAATCTTTTCCACAAGAACACTTGCAGGTTCATCATGAGGATTTTGAGGTACAAGCTTACCCTGGACTGCCATTTGTAATATTGAATTTTTTAGTTGCGGAGCATTCATCAGTCTATTTTTTACCCCTTGATTTTTTTTCTAGCTGTTTTTGAGTTTCTTTAACACTTTCCAGAAAATGTTTTTCGACTTCTGATAGCTCATTTTTTATGGTTTCTTTGTATTTTGCATATTCAACCAAAGCTTTATTATCGGCTTCCAATTTTGAAACTTTTCCTGGATTTTCAAGTAATTCACTGCCTGTCATTTTTATAAAATCATCCAGTTTATTAATCCAATCCTGCATAGACATCGGGGTTTGTCTTATTGCTTGTAACTCGGCAAATTCCAAATATGCCGATGTGATTCTATTTAAAATATTTAATTCTTTTTCGTTTAGGTAATTTTTGGCGACAGTTACTTCATCTTTTCTTGGATGTTTACCTTTAAATACAGTCAATCCCATATTGTCTTTTGTACTATCTGCCCTTAAATATACAACTTCTGCCGCAGTATGCCCATGTGAAGCAAAATGCATTTTATTTTGAACAACCTTAAAAAATAATTTTGTTTCATCTGCATTAGGATTATAATCAATGCTTGTAGCATAAATATCAAGAATTTGGCGATAAAAGACTTTTTCATAAGAACGAATATCTCTAATGCGTTCTAAGAGCTCTTGCCAATATCCACCACCACCAGATTGTTTAAGCAAGTCATCATTGAGGGCAAAACCTTTTATCATATATTCTTTTAAAGTTTGAGTAGCCCAAATTCTAAATTGTGTACCTCTTAAGGATTTCACTCTATAACCGACAGAGATGATAGTATCCAGATTATAGTGCTTTATATCATAATTTTTTCCATCTTTTCCAGTTGTTCGGAAAATCCGAACAACTGATTCCTCAT
Source organism: Cyanobacteria bacterium OH_CBB_238 (assembly GCA_023409995.1). Classification (GTDB taxonomy): domain Bacteria; phylum Cyanobacteriota; class Vampirovibrionia; order Gastranaerophilales; family Gastranaerophilaceae; genus JAEYQN01. The sequence continues at coordinate 1,136 of JAEYQN010000072.1, forward strand.
CAAGCTCACCTTCTTCAAAAATATGTGAAATATGCTCACTTATGTTTGCTTTACTTGATTGAAATAGGTCTACCATTTGAGCTTGTGTCAGCCAAACAGTATCGTTGTCAATTTTAACATCAATTTTCGTTTTTCCGTCTTGTGTTTGATAAATTATTATATTATTGTCCATCTTCAATCCCCAAGATACTTGTGATTTCTGATAAAATATTGTCTATATCCGCATTTAAGCTTGCTCGTTTTTCTTGATATAGTTGAATTAAATCTTTAGGTGGTAAAATCTCCTCTTCTTCATGAGGATATCCACAAAGGTCAATATTATAATTTCGTTCTTTTATTTCTTCAATTGTATATTTTCTTGCCTTGTCAAAATCATCAACAGTTATAGATTGCCTCTTCTCCCACCACTCAGCAGCAGGATTAAAATGTTCTAATTTCATTGGTTTTGTTTTTGAAAAGTTTTTATAGCCATCGGGCATATCTAAACGGTAAAACCAAGTTTCATTAGTAGGTTCCGCTTTATCAAAAAACAAAATATTTGTTGTAATTGATGTATAAGGTGCAAAAACACTATGTGGCATACGAATAATTGTATGCAGATTAAAATCTGAAAACAATTTCTTTTTAATTGAAACTTTTGCATTATCTGTCCCAAATAAAAATCCGTCAGGCAAAATAACTGCCGCCCGACCATTTTGTTTTAATCTGTACATAATAACAGACATGAATAAATCAGCAGTTTCACTACTTGCCAAATCTGAAGGAAAATGGTTTTTAACACTATTTTTTTCATTACCACCGTATGGAGGGTTCATTAAAACGACATCAAATTTATCTTTTTCTGTATAGTCTAAAACATCTTTTAGTAATGCGTTATCGTGATATATTTTTGGAATATCAATCCCATGCAAAAGCATATTAGTAATACACAACATATACGGAAATTGTTTTTTCTCAATTCCAAAAATAGAATTATCATATTTTTCTTGATCATCAGTTGTTTTGACAAGTTTAATTAATTCATTCAGCCAACTTGTTATAAAACCACCTGTTCCACAAGCAAAATCTGCCATTTTTTCACCAATTTGAGGCTTTATCATTTGCGCCATAAAAGTTGTTACTGCACGGGGAGTATAGAATTCTCCAGAAGAACCTGCACTTTGTAGTTCTCTAAGAATTGATTCATAAATTTCTCCAAAAGCATGACTCTCTTCGTAATCACTCAAATCAAGTTCATCAATAACATTTATAACCTGACGGAGCAAAACGCCATCTTTCATGTAGTTATTTGCATCGTCAAAAGTTGCTTTAACAATAGATTTTTTTATAGGAGTTTCAGGCGTAATATTTAAATTTTTCAATGTAGGAAATAATGTATTATTTATAAAGTTGAGCAACTTGTCACCGGTTATCGCCGTACCCGTTTTGTTATCGTGTGCCCAATTAACCCAACGACAGTCATCTGGGATAATAGATTTATAATTTTCTTCGTCCATATCCCAATCATTTTCTTTTGAATCATAAACTTTTAAAAACAGCATCCAGGCAATTTGTTCAATACGCTGAGCATCACCGTTGATACCAGCGTCATTTCTCATTATATCTCTTATTCTTTTTACAAAATTTGATAAATTACTCATCTAAATTTAACCTACCTTATACAATTCTTCTTCAAGTTCTTTTATGGCTTTTATGTATCCATTTTTACCGCCAAAGAATTGTGCTATTTTTGATGGTTTGCCTATCTTTGTAAACGGATCCAGTTTTAGTATTGTTGGATTTTCTATTTCATAAATTCCTGTATTCATATATTTTTCTAATAATTTTTCTAGAACTTCTCTTGCGACTCCAGAGTATTTACTTAAAAAATCACGTTTTTTGACATTATTTGCACGCTCTCTTCGAGTTAAAGGCTTTTTATCAAAAGCAATATGACAAATAAAATCGAAGTCATCAACGTCATTCATACCTTGTGATTCTTTAATTTGCTCCAAATCAATGCCGTGTTCGTTTAACATATTTTTGATTTTTTCTTTTTTCTCTTCTGCAGACCATTTACGAATAAAATTATCGAGAGATGCATACTCGCCTATCACATTTGCCTTTGTGTAATCAACTATGCTTTCTTGACGAAGTAATTTTCCATTTGTATCGCAAATAGAGACTGTTTTTCCTATAACTTGAACCTCACAGCCCATATCGTCAACAATTGGTTTGTATCTTGGATCTGGCGGAGGTGACGGAGGATTGCTACCGCCTTGTGGTGGTGTTTGTCTTTTTGGATAATCTTCATCTATTTCTATTGGCCCATCCCAATCAGGATCGGCAAATAGACGAGAAATTTTCCTAAAGTCCATAATTGTAAAATGAGTTTTTCCATCTTGCTCACGCAAACGTGTCCCTCGTCCGATTATTTGCTTAAATTCAGTCATTGAGTTAATCCATTTATCGAGAACAATAACCTTGGTCATTTTACAATCGGCACCAGTTGTTAATAAATCTGATGTGGTAGCAATTACAGGATATTCTGATGAGACTGAAATAAAATAGTCTAATTTACTTTTTCCATAAGCATCAGAACCGGTTATTCTAACTACATAATCCGGATTTTCTTTTACTTTATCTGCATTTAAATTGGATAACAAAAATCGCATACGTTCAGCATGTTCTTCCGTGGCACAGAAAACAATAGTTTTTGCCATTCTATTTGTGCTTTTTAAAAAATTAGTTATTTCTTTCGCTACTTCATAATTTCTGTCTTGAATAATAATATTGTAATCATAATCTTTATTATTGTATATTCTGTCTTCTATTTCTACGCCATTTATGTCACATTGACCTTTTGTCGGGCGCCAGCCTTCACCAATATTCGTTTTTACATCAATTACTTTGAAAGGCGCAAGAAAACCATCTTCTATTCCTTCTTTTAAGCTATAGGTATAAACTGGATCTCCAAAATAATCAATATTCGAAACATATTTTGTTTCTTTTGGAGTTGCCGTCATGCCAATTTGAGTTGAGGATGAAAAATATTCAAGAATTTTTCTCCATCGGCTTTCTTCTTTTGCACTGCCTCTATGACACTCATCAACGATAATTAAGTCAAAAAAATCTTTATGGAAGAGCTCCTTAAAGTGCTCCTTATCATCATCTCCAATAAGTTGTTGGTAAAGTGAAAAATAAACTTCATGCGATGTTATTGTACTTTTGTTATCTTTTGCCACATTTATTTTATGAATAGTTTTTTCAAGAGGGGCAAAATCTTGTTGTATTGATTGGTCAACAAGAAGATTGCGATCTGCAAGGTATAAAATTTTCTTTTTCAAACCACTTTTTAATAAACGATATACGATCTGGAATGCAGTGTAAGTTTTCCCCGTTCCTGTTGCCATAACTAGTAACAGTCTATTTTGGCCTTTTGCAATAGAATCAAGGGTGCGATTTATTGCAACTCGTTGATAATATCTTGGCGGATATGTATTTTGACTTGTATAATAAGGCTGATGAATGATATTTATTTCATTTTCAGATAAGCCTTCGCCATTATTCGATCTTTCCCCAAAACGGATCATTAGCTCTTCCGCAGAAGGGAATTCCTCCATTGAAAATTCTCGTTCCAAGCCTGTTAAAAAGTCATGTTCCATAAATCCATCGCCATTAGAGCTGTACGCAAAAGGAACATCCAACATTTTGGCATAGGTCATTGCCTGTTGAAGGCCATGGGAAATTGAATGGTTATTATCCTTTGCTTCAACAATTGCAATTGGATTATTTGAATTTATATATAAAATATAGTCAGCTTTTTTGGGTCTTTCACGGCTTACAAGGTTCCCTTTTAGATTAATACGACCATCTGTTATACGAGTCTCCATCGTAATACTATTAATATCCCATTTATTGTTTTTAATAATAGCAGGAGTTATGAAACGAAGCTTGATATCCTCTTCTGTCATTTCTTTTTTTGAAATTATATCAGCCATCTTACTCCTTTTCTTCTTATAACTAAAAATTATAAGAAGTTGCTACATACAGAAACAAATTTGGACAGTAAACTGCTCATGATGATTTTATCATAAACATTGCAAGCTATTGATTTGTAAATATTTTTGATACAAATACAAAAATATTTTTTAAATTCAGACCAAACGATTTAAACCATTTTTAAAACCATTTTAACGCTTTTTAAAAAAGACGTTTATGTTCACTTGTGGCACAAAGGTCGTTTTGAATTTTTTAGATGCATTAAAATCGATTTTGACGTCTTTATAAAATTAAAAAAATTCTTGTTTAAAATGCAGTTATTGTAGCAAAAAGTCTCGTAAATAAATATATATAATTTTTTGTTGGATATTCGAAATCATCCCCTAACCACCACCTGACAGCTGATTTATGTCATCTACCAACTCCTGGAAACTTTTATCTAATCGCCAAATTTCTTCCGCTAAATGCAAGTGATAAAAGTGTTTATATGAATGATTCAGCACTTTTCTATTTGCCCTAAGAAAAATATTCTTGATTTCAAGCCGTTTGATATCACTGTATTTTTCCATATAATCACATTTTATCAATTTTTCACTAACAAAAAGTTTGTGATCATACATGTATAAATAATAAGTTTTGCCTAAATATTCTCTTTCTTGGGGAATTTTAGGATATTGTTTAAAATAAGATTTCAATTCTGTTAATTGTTGAGTATAAATTTGTTCTCTATAGAATTTATAAAATTTGCTTAAACAGGATTTTTTGGTTTCCATCAGATTAACTGCTTTTGCAGTTTCAATATTGGAGCAAAAACATTTCATAATCAGCTCGATTTCTTGTCTTGTGTGGAATTCAAAGAACAACGGCAATTTTGAATTTTGTTTTTTGCATTGTTCTTGATAGAAATAAGTTCCATCATTCCGTTGCTTTATTGCACCTTCAGCATTTAGTTCTTGCAAAACATTTTGCAACTCAGCCTCCCCAATTGAGAGAATCGGTAAAATATCATCAACACAAAATTTACCAAGTCTTTTTGCTAGTTTCGAAACCTTACTTTTCATCAAATAACTCCTTTACAATTACTTCATCAATCTGATTAAGTTTATTTGTCTCTGCTAGGTTCTCAGCCCTATTTATTATTTTTACAATTTGTCGGAACTGAAGATTACGGGTCTCAATGTATTTTATCGCCTCAGTCGTAAACTCAACTTCTGACAGAGTTGAGATAATTTCTTTAAAATCTTCCTTGCCGATTTTCTCAAATTTTAACTTTGCAAAAATCCTGTCGTTGATGTGTCCATATTTCAAAAGTTTTCTATTCGCCAATCCCATACCTACAAGTAGAATCGGGACTCCTAATTTGTCGTGAATATCCCTTAAGGTTTCGATCGTATGAGTATTTGTAAAAAGATAATCAATCTCGTCAACAACTATAACTTTGGGTTCGGCTTTTACTTTATCTTCGATTTGTCTAAATAGGTGTGATGATTGCCTGCAAGGTTCTTCGTCCAATTCTTTTACAATTTCGGATAAAAGCCACCGACTGCTCATTTTGTGATTGCAGCGGACATAAATAGCATCGTTATTTGTTACCCACCACATTATCGCTTGTGACTTTCCAAGCCCAAATTCGCCGTACACAAGTGCAATCTTTGGAACATTTGGCGGTGCTTTTTGCATGTTGTCCATCAATGCAATAAACCGTTTTACGTTCTGCGTTTTAATAAATTTATTCTGCATAAATATTTCTATACTCCTCTGATTTTATGTACTCTTCAAACCAACGCCTATCTTCAATTCCGATACATCCATTTTTTATGTGCCATTCGTAGCGTTCGTAATTGTCTTTAAAAAGCGGTCGAGGTCTATTATTTACAAAGGTTTCTGTCGGTTTTTCTTTTTTAACTTTAATTTTTGCAGGTTCTGCAATATCGGCTTCGACTACCGTGTTATCATCAATCAACGTATTTTCAAGCAGGTTTGTCTTGATGAGTTCTATATCTTCAAGTGCAAAGTGTGCTTTAACAGCTTTCATTGTTTTGTTTCTAAGCTGATTCTGCTTTTTGATTTTATGTTTGTAATCTTCAATATCTTTGATGTCGCCCATCTGATGGGCAAGCGGATGCGTTGCAGTAACTCTGTCAGCCCTGCATAAAAATTCGCCTTTAGTTGAATAAACTTTGATATAGCTTAAATCGCTCAAATTATATTTATAACCGCTTTTTCTCTGATGCCGTAGAGTTCATCGTTAAAGTAATCGGCTTTTAAGAACCTTATTCCGTTTCTGCCGATATGTTTTATCTTTTGTGCCATCATCAAGTCGTCTAATTTTTCTTCACAGATATTTTGTTTTGGAATTGAGTCCAAAACTTCCTGAATTGATTTATCAGGGACATTCGGACAGGGTTGTGCGTGTCTGAATTTTAACCATTCTTGAACTAATACTAATGCCTGCTCAATAGTCGGAATAAAGCGGATTGGCGGCAGAGGGACAGAGCGTGAGCGTGCCCGTTTAGTGCCGCCAACCAAGCGGTTAGCTTTTTCTTGGTGGATTACCTTATGCAGCTTCTCATTCCGATTCATATATGCAGGTTTATTCTCAATACTTGTGCCGATATAGCTTGGAATCAGCTTTTCAAAGCTTTCTTGAAATTCTAAAAAGAAACGCTCGATAACTTTTGCTCGAGCGTTGTATGGTGTTGCATAAACAGGTTTTATTCCTAATTTTTCATAAATTCCTGTGAATCCTAATTCTTCAAATTTGGTATCGCCGTTAAAGAACTTGCTTTTGAAAGCTCTGCCGTTATCCTGATAAACAAAACTTGGAATATGATCCATATTAAAATCGCATTTCTTAAGGCTGATGAAATACTTTGTGTACATTCTTCAAGCATAATATCGTAGCCGACAAGTCCTCCTGACTTCCAGTCCAAAAATCCTAGTAGAGTTGCACGGCAAGGTTTTCCAGTAAACGGATTTATGACTTGGAAGTTCAAAGTATGCCCATCCGCAATTAAAACCTGTCCAGGCTCAAGCACATTTGTGTCTCTGACAATATATGGTTCGACTCTATCCTTAAGGGCTTTTGCACCTTCTCTTGCAAGCACCCATTTGTCATAATTTGTAGATTTATACCATTTTGCATACCGCCTGAAAGTGACTTCTTTTGGAATATTTTCAAATCCTTTTTCTTCCAAAATGTGTCTTGTTAAGCCTATTGCTTTGCCTATCGAAAATCTGTTCGGGGATAGCAGTATCTTTAAAAATACCGTTATTTCTTCTTCCTTCAATTTTGTACGATAAACTTTGCTTGAAGAATATTTGTAATTCCCGACAAGTGCAGTCCAATCTGGCTTTTTATCAATTATATTTTTCCAAGAATAAAGAGAGCCGATGCCGATGGTGTTTAACACGGCAAAAATTTCAGGATACAAAAGACCCGTGTTATACGTTTCCAAGAACATTTTATCAGAATTTTTATTCGGGATATTATTTTCTTTTTTGTTTTTTCTGTATTCTTCCCAAAAGTTTATCAGGTCATATTTTGCAAGTGCTTTTTTACGTTGAAATTCTGAGATTATTTTTTCGGGTTTGGGTTGAAAATTATGCAATTCGATTTTGTTATCGACCACTGTCAAATTATCGTAGTATTCTTTAATGTATTTGATTTGATATTCTTCCTCAATGCTCGATAGCTGAATCTTATATGCACTTCCGCCACGGACGGTTTCTGTCTGATAGTTATACTTGTTAGTTCCGTCAGGATTTTTCTTTTTGAGTGATAATCTTACTGCTCTGTTTGATATTTTTTTGAGAGCAGCAACAGTCTCTACATCAAGCCAAGTGTCAGTCGTATTAAAGGTTTTTAAAATATTTTCCATACCACATTAATCACTCCAAACTTCCGACAATGGAAGTATTCTTGGAGAAATGTGTTGTATTGTGTTTTACAAACACAAAAATATGAAATATTGAGCCTTAAGCGAAACATTCATCAAAGGCTTTGAATAATTCCAATGACCCTTTGACACGAATTTTTCTTAGTATTATTTCCTTAATCACAGAAGTTTCTTTATGCAGCACTTTTAACCAAGTTTTTGAATCAGCATCTATTTGCACGTCTGGAACACCTATAAGCCCTTGTTCTACCTGAATCGTCTTATCTTTAATGATTACAGTTGCCTCTACTTGTTCAGCTCCACTGAATTTAAAATGATAGGTAGCACATAGCCCTTCAGATTTGTTACGTTGAAATACTATTGACATTGACGAAATAAATCCGGCTATAGATGGAGGTCTAAGACCATTCCCAACACGTCTTATCTTCTTATGCGGAAACTTCTTCAAAACATAATTTTCTGCGTCGGAGCCCGGAAGCACATAAACATTTTCTGTCTTTTGTTGAAGCGGTTTAACTACATCTTTAATGAAATTCTTCTTATCATCTAAATACTGCGGAATAATATCATCTCCTGCTGGACACGCTGCCATACAATAAACCGATTTGTAACAAGGTCTAAAAGCTAAACTTTGCCATTGTGAAACAGTTTCAGCATCACTAACTTTAGAACGATAATCCTTGGCATTTTTACTATCTGCAATATTTTCAACCCAATTTGAAAAACCACCCAACAATTCGCGATATGTATGAGTGAGACAACTTACGGCACAAAAAACTCCATCTGTACCGATAGCTCCTGTAGGACACGCAGATGCACAAATCTTGCAATTTATGCAAGGGTTGTAGTCTAAAGGACTACTATATTCATCTATTTCGGCATCGATAAGTACTGTATTTAGTAGAATAAAATTCCCAAACACAGGGTGAATAACATTTCGGTGTAGCCCCATTTTTCCAAGCCCTGCAGCTTCAGCAATAGGCTTATGCGATATGACAGGGGATTTGCCAGGCCATTGTTCTACTTCCATCGGAAACCCTGCAGCTGGACTCACTGCTCGAACTCCTTTACGTTCGAGTGCAGCTGATATCAGGTGGGCTTCGTGGTTTAGCTCATCTTCAACTTGGTGCAGTTCGTTACTGGCAATGGATGAACGTGCAGGATTTCTCAAGTTTTCTCTATTAACACGTCCAACAATAGAGATTAGAGACTTAGTCCATGGGAATATATTCAAAATATTTTCTTTTTGATTAGCTAATTCAGGACGTTCAATTTCTACAAAGCCAACATCATCCACACCTAATTCAAGACAAATCTTGCGTAGCTCCGCGGCACTGAGTTTTGATGCTTTCTCCTGAGGAGTTGTTGATTGTTTTTTTTCGTTATAGCGTTTTATTGAAGGGTGTTCATTCATATTATCCATATGCTTCTCCTTGATTTAATTATTAGCTTCTATAATTTCGTTTAATTTGACGTTGGGATTAATAAATCTTGCGCTACTTCTTTCGAATTTCACATGAATTGCATTTTGAGGGCAGTGATGAATACAAGCCATACAACTTTCGCATTTATGAGAAAATTCAGGCTTTTTATCTACTTTAATATTATTTACGGGGCAGACTTTTTCACAAATTTTACAAGCAGTGCATTTATCATTAATTGTGTAATTTTTATCTATGTTGTCGAAAATAAATTTAGTAGTGAAGGAGTTGTGTGCCAAGTTTGACACTATATTTGCGCCAAGTCCCACTTCAAAAAGCTTTTCTTCTCTATTGTTTATTTCATTTGCAATTGTTTTTAAATTTGATTCAATATACTTATTGCTCTCTTTTTTTAATTGCGCTTCAATTTCAAAAAGCGGCAAATAATTATCTACCATTATTATTTCATTTGTATAATTAAATTTTATACCGTTTTTCTTCCCAAGTTTTTCTAACTGTTTCAATGAAGCATACGTGGAGCTGCCGCCATTTACGACAGCAAAGAAATATTTTGCTGAGAATGTTGATTTGTTAATAAAATCCTCAACAATTCTAGGTAGCCCCATCACATAACATGGGAATACAAAACCTATTGCCTCATCTTCAAATTCAAGATTGTTGCTCTTTAACAATTGCGGCATAGAGTATAATTCTCCACCGATTTGCTTTGCTATATAGAGACTGTTTCCTGTCCCTGTAAAATAGAATGTTTTCATTTATATCCTTTCAGATTATTATTATATTAGAACTGTTTTTTTAAATAATTAACTACTTTGGCTATGCAGTTAATATCATCATAAAGCTTGGAAAGAAAAACCCCGCCTTCTATTGTTGCGATAAAGGTATTTGTAAATTCATCAATATCCAAATCTTTATTGAATTCCCCTTGCGAAATTCCTTTGTATAAAATGTCAGATATAAGCAATTTCCACCTATTAACTGCGATTTGTACAAGTTCTTTCATCTCCTCATTTGTATCGTCACAGTCTATTGATGTATTCAATATCGGGCATCCCCCTGCAATGTGTGGGTTTTTAACAATGGAAACAAACTCATCTAAAATTGCAAAAATTTCCTCTTTTGCACTCTTGCATCCAGTTGTAGATTCCACCAATCTTTTAGCTTGAAGCTCTGCTGAATATTGAAAGCAAGCCTTTGCTATATCTTCTTTTGATGAGAAATGCCTGTATATTCCGCCTTGTTTTAATCCTGTTGCTTTTATTATGTCGTCGATTGAAGTAGCCGCATAACCTTTTTGATTAAAAATAGGAGCTGAGGCTTCGATGATTTTTTGTTTTGTAATTTCGCCTTTTTTTAAAGTCATTTTTAAGCCTCATATTTCTTAAATATTAATGAAGCGTTGTGTCCTCCAAAACCGAATGAATTAGATAATGCATATTCGAATCCGCTGACATTTCTTGCTTTGTTAGCAACAACATCAAAATTGCATTCAGGGTCTTGGTTCTCAACATTAATTGTTGGAGGTATAATCTGATTTTTCAAAGCAAGAATTGAGATTATCGCCTCAGTCGAACCAGCTGCACCTAGCATATGTCCTGTCATACTTTTTGTGGAATTTACAAGAATCGAACCATTTGTAACTGATTCTCCAAATACTTTTTTTATAGCTTTTGATTCTGCAATATCTCCGACATGGGTACTTGTTGCATGTGCATTAATATAATTTATTTTCTCAGGAGTAATTGAAGCGTCTTTGAGTGCAAGTTGCATCGCTTTTGCTGCTCCTTCACCTTCAGGATTTGGAGAAACCATATCGTAAGCGTCAGAGCTTCTTCCATAGCCAACTATTTCTCCATAAATCTTTGCATCTCTTTTTAGAGCGTGTTCCAATTCTTCTAAGATAAGAATACTTGCACCTTCGCTCATTACAAAGCCATCTCTTTTTGTCTCAAACGGTCTGCTTGCTTGTTTCGGATTATCATTATTGCAAGACATTGCTCTTGCTGCAGTGAATGCGGCCACTGACATCCCAGTTATAGAAGCCTCTGCTCCGCCGGCAACCACGATGTCGGATTCATTGTACTGAGTCATTCTATACGCATTTCCGATTGAATCTGAGCCTGTAGAACATGCTGTAACAATAGCCATACTTGGCCCTTTTGCATTTAACAATATTGAAATTTTTCCTGCTGCCATATTGCTTATCATTCGAGGAACAGTGAACGGACTACAACGACTTGGCCCTTTATTAATTATTTCTGTAATTGTTTCTTCGATCGTTTCAATTCCGCCAGTGCCTGTTCCAATAACAACGCCGAAACGATCGGAATCATATTGATATGAACTTAATTTAGAATCTTCAAATGCTTGTAAAGCTGATACGACAGCAAATTGCGTAAATCTATCCAAGCGTCTTGCTTCTTTTTTAGTCATATAATCTTCAATATTAAAATCTTTAATTTCACCTGCTATTTTGCAAGCGTGTTTAGACGTCTCAAATAGTGATATTTCACCAATTCCACTTTTACCGTTAATCATTGAATCCCAAAATTCATCTGGGTTCTTTCCACAAGGTGTCATCATCCCTATGCCTGTTATAACAACTCTACGTTTATTAAATTGATTATCCATGTTTTTCCTTTCTTGAAAAAGAGAACAATCGTTCTCTTTTTTACATTTTAACATTCTTTTTTACGAAGTCAATTGTTCTTTTTACAAATCAATCAAAAATGAATCTTTTGTTCCAAACAGAATTGACAAAAGAGAAAAATACGTTATACTAAAATTAGGTCGTACGTACGAACTAAAACAAGAAGTTATGAAAGGATTAAAAAATGGATGAAAAAATACTTAATAAGATCCAAATCTTATTTGCCTGGTCAGGTTTGCTATTTGTAATTGTGTATGGACTTTCTTGGGTTGTGTTAGGACATAATTACCCACCTCCAAACCCAGCTTTTACAGCACAAGAACTTGTAAATAATTTTTATGTCCCATTTAAACATCGAATACTTTTGGGGCAATCTTTATCTACTTGTTTTGGAATATTCTATGCAACTTGGTCAATTCAATTGACAGTTCAATTGTGGGCTAGAGAAAAAGACAATCATTTGTTATCACTTACAAACCTTGTTGGTGGGCTTTTAACAGGATGGGTTCTTATTTTTTGTCCGGCAATTTGGGCTTGGTGTGCAGAATTTGCAGGAACAGTTCCTGCAGAAATGACAAAAGCCGCACATTTCATTGCCTGGTATACATATGATATGACTTATATGATAACAACAATTCAAGCATTTGCAATTTTTGCCTTCGTATTGGCTGACAAACATAAACCTGCAATAATGCCTCGCTGGGCTGCTGGATTAACTTTATTTTCTGGTTTGTCATTTTTGCCTTTGACATTCTTACCATATTTTAAATCAGGCATTTTTGCTATTAACGGATATTGGTCATATCACGTTGCATTTATTTCATACGGAATATTTACAGCAGTATTAAGCTATTATATGGTTCAAGATTTAAAAAGAATTAAAACCTCTACTACTCCAGGAATTGGTCAAGCGATTAGCCACAAACAATATTAATTAAGTCGCACATATTCAAGTAACTATTTAACAGTTTATTTAGTTACTTGATTTTTTATAAAGAGGTACAAATGTTAAAAATCGCCGAAATAAATAAAAATCAAACTACTCACGGAATAGCCTTAATGTGTCCTTCCGATATGAAGCAATTGGATATTAATAATGGGGATACTATTTGTATTCTCGCAAAAAGGCAAGTCGTCGTAAAAGTGCTTTCGGATGAAAGTAATAACGTCAAAAAAGGAACTTTACAAATAAGCGCGACAATAAAAGAAAACTGTTATGCCAATATTGGGGAATCTTTTGAGATTGAAAAAATTAAAACAGCACCAGCTAAAAGCATAACTATTATTCCTTCTTTGGAATTTAGGCAATTCTTTAAAACCGAAAAAGATGAAAAAAATCATTTAAAAAAGCTTTTGAATAAATTTAAAAATAATGATAGTAATGTAGAAAATGTTTTAAAATATAGAAAAATCGTGGACGGTGTTCCTGTTATGACTGGCGACAAGATTAGAGTTTATTTGTTTGGGCGTGCTTTTGACTTTGATGTTTTAAACACTGTTCCAGATGGTGCTGTTGAATTTAATGACCAAACAAAAATAAATATTGTTGGTGGAAGTAAAATATACAGTAATAGTCTAACTTCTGTAGCCTATGAGGATATTGGCGGACTAGAAAAAGAAGTTTCCAAAGTTAAAGAAATCGTAGAATTGCCAATGAAATTTCCCCAAGTCTTTGAACAATTGGGAGTTGAACCACCAAAGGGTTTACTTTTGTATGGGCCTCCTGGGTGTGGAAAAACCTTAATTGCACGTGCAGTGGCAAGAGAATCAGGCGTTCATTTTATTAACGTTAATGCCGCAGAAATTATTCAGCAACATTATGGTGCATCTGAGCAGAAGATTCGTGATATTTTTGACGAAGCTCAAGCCTATGCTCCATCAATATTATTTATCGATGAAATTGATGCTTTGGCGCCAAATAGAGAAACAGTTTTAGGTGATGTTGAAAAAAGAGTTGTATCTCAACTACTAACTCTTATGGATGGTTTGAATTCAAGAGGACAAATAGTCGTAATTGCGGCAACTAACATTCCTAACAACATTGATCCGGCACTAAGAAGACCGGGGCGATTTGATCGCGAAATTGGAATCAATCCACCTGACAAGCAAGGCCGAGAAGAAATTTTAAGAATACATACACGAGGTATGCCACTAGATAATGACGTAAATCTAAGTGAAATATCAGATATTACTCCAGGGTTTATTGGTGCAGATATAGCTGCTCTTTGTAGAGAAGCAGCTATGGTTTGCATTCGAGACTTTTTACCTGATTGTGATAATACCAATACGATTCTATCAGAAGATGTTTTAGAAAATATAAAGGTTTCTATGAAACATTTTGAAAAAGCTCTAAGTGAAATAGAACTTTCAACAACAAGGCAGATTTCTACTGAAATCGCTTCCGTAAAATGGGACGATGTTGGAGGTTTAGAAAATATAAAAGATGTCTTAAAAGATACCGTTGAACTGCCTTTAAAATACAGTAAAAAATTTAAACAAGCGAATATAAGACCGCCTAAAGGAATTTTGTTAACCGGTAAATCTGGAACCGGAAAAACTCTTATTGCACGCGCGATTGCATCTGAGAGCAATGTGAATTTTATATCAGTAAAAGGTCCTGAACTTTTATCAAAATGGGTCGGAGAATCAGAACGCGGTATTAGGGAAATATTCAAAAAGGCACGCCAATCATCACCTTCAATAATATTTTTTGATGAAATTGATGCTATTATTCCTGAGAGAGGCAAAGGAGAAGGGTCTTCAAATATAAGCGAGAGAATGGTCGGGCAATTTCTTTTAGAAATGGATAATATTGATAGTTCGCAGAATGTAATAGTTCTTGCCGCAACTAACAGGCCAGACTTAATTGACAAAGCACTTCTAAGACCTGGAAGATTTGATATTATATTAAAATTACCGATGCCGGATTATGAAACCAGACTTTCTATTTTAAAAATATATTGCAAAGGCAGAGTTTTAAAATCAGATGTTATATTGGAAAATTTGGCAGAACGAACAGAAGGTATGACTGGTGCAGATTTAGAAGCGATATGCCAACGTGCAGCAATGCTTTCATTTAAGGATTCTATTAAAATCAATAATTCTGATTTGGTTCAAATTGAAATTAATAATAATCATTTTCAATTAGCAATGGAAAATTTGAGTCAGAACCTTAAATAAGTGTTTTGATAATATCCAAACCTTTGATAATTTCGTTATTGTCTTCATCAGCGAAGTGTTGCATCGCAATGCCAAAAGTTGTAGCAATTAATAATCTTGTTATTAATTGCGGGGGATAAGATTTGATTTTATCATTAATAGACGTATCGCTGGTAATATATTTACCAATTACTTCTGCAATATCGTGAAAAAATAATTTGAACTCGGCTTCTATTGCTTTTGACCAAATAGACATACTATAAAAATCTAAAATCAATTTATATATTGAATTGTTTTCTTTAATAACCTTTTGACAATAATCAACTAAAAAAGAAATCTTTTCTTGTGCAGTTTTTGTAGTTTTTAATTGATTTTCTATATCTTGTAAATATTCATTTTTAATATGTTGAATAACCGCAATGAAGAGCTTTTCTTTATTTTTATAATAATAATTCAATTGGCTTAATGCAACACTTGCTTCTTCGGCGATATCTCGCATTGAAACATTCGCGTAACCATATGTGGAAATTCTCTTTAAAGTAGCTTGAAGAATTCTTTTTGACGTATCTTTTTCTTCTAAATCCATTGCCTAACTTTCAATATTAATAATACGTACGTATGAACTAAATATTAGAATAAAAAAAGGGTGTAGTCAATAAATTATAGGCTAGATAAGAACTTAATAAATTTTTTACGAAAGTTTGCCCCTTTTAATCCGAACCAAGAGTTATTTCCAAAACTTGTAAAAAAAAAAGCCTTTTGCAATTACATGAATTAGTGTTAAGTTGTATTTAACTTCATTTGAATTACATTTACCATTTCAATTACATTTTTTGAAAAAAGATTTTGCTTCCTACTTTTATTCATACGAGAGCCGAAAATATCGTTTTAAACACATTTCCGACCTAGGGGGAAATATTGCTTCAATTACATAAAATGTAATTGAAAAATTACCAAAAATTCCTATGCCGATGTCATAGACACGTTGCCCAAAGAAGCCTTTTAGTGGTTATTCTAAAGGAAAAACCGTTAAGAAAAAGGATAAGAAATCGTTAATTCCGTTAATTTTCGATTCCATATTTATGGACATCACGGAACTGCCTCAATATCAAGACACAGCCTAAACTTCAGCGTTTTTATTTCAATTACATTGCAATGGTTTTATCCGTCTGGTTATAATGATATTATCAATGATATCTTATATAATTTGGAAATATGTATAACTGCCTATTTTAGAATCGTTTACGACATCTCTTTGCATAAATCTCTTTTTTAAGGGCTCCTCAAAAATCATTCAAAAGGTAACTGAACCTGAATATAAAAACTATTTAAAATGTTTCAATCCACCTTTTATTATGGCGTTTAAAAATACGTGTAGTTTTTTTACTAAATGAAGAATACAAAAATTTACTAACAGAGCTTTATAGACTTGAAGACACTAAACTTGCAATAAATTTTGCAGATAATAGTTTGTCATTAGATAGTTTTTTAGAATTAAATTGTCTTGAATTTTTTAAAAATAAGTTAAAGCAATATGTGCAAATTAATAACTTTAAAAGCATAAGTGATGAATTTTATACTGACTGGCTAAATGTATTTCAAGAAGAATATCAAAAGTCATTTAAATTTATTGTTAAAAATGATGATTATGCTTTTCGCTCTTTTATTATATCTGCCCTAGAAATTTCTAATGAAGAATACAATATAATAAAGAACGGCATACTTTCAAAAATTGAACTAATACACAATAAGCTATAAGATTTATCTCAAGAAAATAAGACTACTCATAATATGATATCGGATTTGAATTTAAAATTTGATTCAATTACTTCGGCTCAAGCATTCATTTATGATTCGCAAATAAATGACATTATAGAAGGTGAAGCATTAAAACTTAGAACAACGATTTTACCAAGTGATAATACTTGGTCTGACCTTAGTGCAGAAAAAGATTTCACAACATCGATGCTTTCAATTAAAGATGGTGGCTATTCCAACTTACCTAGCGAAATTATAGACTCAATAACGAACAATGTTGATGAAAATAGCAATATAACTTTTGGTGACAAAGAAAAATAACTAGTTGCTCCTTTAAAAAAGTGACTATGGAATAAATCTAGAAAACACTGTTGTATATTTCAAAAAATAAAGGTTTATGTTATTATAAGCCTGTTGGGCAGTTGGCGCAGTTGGTAGCGCACTTGATCGACATTCAAGGGGTCACTGGTTCGAGTCCAGTACCGCCCACCATAAAAAAGAGAGTTCAGAGAGAACCCTCTTTTTTATTGCAGTTTAAAATAATTTTTGCCTACTTTTTGATTAAAGCATTCCTTTTTTTCGCAGCTTTTTATCTAAATATTTCCAAATATCGTAACGAATTCTATTTTTAAAACTAAGTTTATTTCTATCATAATTAAGTTCTTCAAATTGATACCGACAAGCCTCGTCTGCAGATTTTTCTTCTTCTTTTGAAAGCAGAGGTAAATAGTCATAGTATTTAAAATCAAATATTTTCCTAGCAGTGTCATTAAGTAATCTTTTTTTGTCCAATAACTCAGAATAATTTGGAAGATTTTTAAATTCAGGAACTAAACCTTGGCTTAAAAAGTTATACTGCAAAGAACAACTTGAAGCCTTACAATTATGCCCGATCGGCGTTAAGTTTAATGTTTTTTGTGGTTTTTTAAACATGTCTCCTTCACTCGGTGCAAAATGACATTTGTAATAATCACCGGTTGCTAAATTGACGATAAAACTCCATTCGCCAGCATAGCAAAACTTGCTAGTAGGTTTTATATGTAAAAATTTCACAAATAAATCATAAATTTTTGAGTCAAACTTCTCTTGCATTTCTTCATTAAATTTTGGAGTACATTCTGGACAGGTTTTTATTATGTCTTCATTTTTGATATCATCGGGATTATCAAATACTAAGCTTCCAGTGCAATGAGGCAACTCACCAAGTTTTTCAAGGCAAGTAGTTTTTATTTCATCAAGAAATGGCAAGTAGTCCTGACTTATTACTAGAAATGGATAGCTTGAAGCACCCGCCTCAATAACTTTATTTATATTGTTAAAATAGTCATCAATTTTATTTAAACGCTTTAATTCATTCCAGTGTAAAGAACCTTTCACTAACAATCGTTTTAGATTTTCTTTTGATGTGTCCAATAACTCATCTATTCTATGCGTCAAGCTCATATTTGTAACAACTTCCACAAAATGTCCTTGTTCTAAAAGCCCATGTACAAATGGAACAACCTTATCTGGAATTAGAGTTTCGCCTTCCCCAATAATACCAATAATAGCAGGTCCCCCCAACTTTTATGGTAAAAATGCTCGAAGCATTCTTTTTACTGGATATTTCCATTTCAGTAAAATATTTTTTTTATGCTCGTCTATTTGGGCGTTGTAACAGTAAGAGCAATTGAAATTACATGCATTACCAGGAACAATTGCAGTTATTGTTTTTCTTATTTTGGTATCCATTTTGAATTTCTCTCCTTACTCAACTTCTTTTTCTAAATAAAATTTAAATTGTATTTTCTTAAAAAGTTTAGACTTTATGTGAAAAATTTCTTTGTGTTTTTTTGACTTATTCTTGTCGCCATACAAATTTTGGATTTTTCTTTTTACTATCAAAGAGCCTGCCGTCTGGTTTTGCAATGTTGTATTTAATTCTCTCTGTAAATTCTCAAACCTGTGTTCCCAACGTCCATTATTTTTAATAGCATTTTGACATTCTGCTACACATTTCAAACGCAAATTTTCATCTTCTAAAAGTTTTATGCATTTATTTCTTAAATCATATCTATCTTTATATATAATTGACTCTTTTACTTCCGGTGATAGATATTCACCAAAAAGATCAAGAAAATCCTGAGCATTTTCTGTCATTAGACAAGCATTTGAGGCCATAATATCCATTACTCTCCAGGAAAAACATGTATTTGCCTGAGGATGAGATACATTAATTGCTATTTTTGATGAATTATAAATATTTTCATTGTCTTCTAAAGAAATTACAGGCATATCATCAAAACAAATTGCTAAATCTGCATCAAAAGGAAACGTCTCATCCCATAATTTATTGCCATACAGTTTCAAGCCCAAATCTGATAAAACTGATAAATTTTGCGTTCTCACTTGCCCCGGAATTAAGTTAAATTGTATATACTTAAAAATATTTTCTTTTATTGTTTGATCTCGATTGTCCAGTGGAAATTCTTTTGTGTAAGATGGTATTACCTCCTCATATGTAATAAAATAATTTTGTTTTATTTTTTTGTAAAAAAATCTACTAATTTCACGGAGTTCATCAAAATTATAAGCATAAAACATATATGATAAATACAAAAAATTTCCACCAATAAATGAAATATTTTTGTCTATGATTTTTGTTTTTGGCTGAATAAAAGTTGCGGCAGGGAAATAAAAATATTTTTTTATCTCCTTTTTAAAATAATTTTCATAAAACTCTTTTGAACATTTTTTAAAACCTAAAAAGATGAATTTATCAATATTATTTTCTATAAAATTTTTATTCCAAAAATATTGAGGATTATCTGCATCTAATAAGCATATTTTACCTGAGGTATAGGGCACCAATTCACTCGGAAAAGCATTGTTAAAAGAAAAAATTATATCTGCTTTAAAATCATTGATTTCAATTTCTATTGACTGATCTATTAAAGTACAAGTATCTCCCCATGCCCCTTTGATATAGTTACAAGTATTCCACTGCAAAACTTCATTGCCTAAATCTTTCAACTTATTAGAAAATGAATCATAAAAGACTTCACCATTTTCAGAATAATAACATACTAGTATTTTACTCATTAGCCACTTCCTCTTTTTGCTCAAAATCTAAAACATTAGTGATAATGTAATCTGGTTTATATTCTTTTAAATTATCTGCTGATAAAAATCCATCTGAAACTGCAATCGTCTTAATTCCCAAGTCTTTTCCTGTTTTTATGTCAAATCCCGTATCTCCAACAAAAAGATCTTCTGGATCTATTTTAACCTTCATTTTTATCAACTCTGCCTTACTTATTTTGTCTTCAGTTACCATTATTTCCTTAAAAAAATGCTTTATGCCAAATCGATCGAGTTCTTTATATGTAAACTCTTTATTTTGTCTGGCTGTAACAATATACAATTCATTTTTTACACTCAATTTTGCTAGAAGCTTTTCTACTCCGGCTTTTAATTTATTTTTGTTTAAATATTTTTCGGTCTCAATTAACTCTAACCACTTTGTATTAAAGTCTTTGAATGAATATGTCGGAAAGTATTTTTCTAAAATCATTTCATGATTGATTTTAGCTCTTTTTAATATCCAATACTCATCTTTAGTCATTTTACACTCAGGTACTAGATCTACAAAAAGCTCATAAAGTCTGCACGATGAATTGATTAAAGTCCCGTCTAAATCAAAAAATATATTCGCCACAATTTATACTCTCATTTCATAGTTATACAAATCAAGTTCATCGTATTTATTTAATAATTTTGAAGGCGAATTTTTAATACAAACTTCAATTAAATAAGCCTTATCATTTGATAAAATATCAGATGTAATATCTTTTTTATCATCTATTCTTATATACTCAATTCCGTATGCGTACGCTATATCCTTTATGTTTGGCGCTGTATAGCCAATTTTTGTTCCATGAAAAGCCCCATTCATAAATTTTTCTTGGACTTCTTGTATCATTCCTAATGAGTTATTATTTAGAATAAAAATTTTTATTGATAAACCTCTATTTTTAATTTGCTGCAATTCTTGAATATTCATTTGAAAGCCACCATCTCCCATAAATGCAATTACATTTTTATCAGGATTTGATATTTTTGCGCCAATCGCTGCTGGCAATGAAAAGCCCATACAGCCTAATCCTCCAGAATTCAATATTCTTTGATTACTTTTTAATTCAAAACCTTGCGCTAGCCACATTTGATTTTGCCCTACATCTGCGGTAACAATAGAATCTTCTGCTATTTTTTTACTTATTTGCTTTATAAAAACAACAGGATCAAGACCAACTTTATTTACAAAAGTGTTGTTGTGGTATTTCTCTTTCCATTTTTGTAGTTTAATTATCCATTCGGAATCGCTTTTTGTTTCGCTCTGATTACATTTAAATCTTGAAACCATAGCTTCAAAAAATTGCTTAAGTAAGCAATTTATTTTTACATCAGGATTGAGTGTATGAGTTAATTCATTTTCATCAATATCTACCTGAATAATTTTTGCATTTTTAATATAACTTTTATTGTTAATTCCAATTTGACGCTTGGCTAGCCTTGAACCCAATACAATAATCAAATCGGCATTATTAATCGCTAAATTTGAATAGGTATTTCCATATAACCCACTAAAACCAACGTTATACTTTGAAAATAAATCCAGCCCCATAAGCGTTGTAACAAAAGGAACTTGATAGTTCTCTATAAATTCTAGAAATAAGGCGTATGAATTGGATAATCTAATTCCCCCACCTGCGATTGCTAGTGGCCTTTTTGCAGACATAATCATTTCAAAAACATCATTTACTGTTTGGTTCTTTATTTCTTTTTTTATCTCAAAAAACTGGTATTCTTTTAATTTTGTTTCATCAATTTCACTGTTTTGAACATCCAAGGGAATATCCAATACAACCGAGCCTTTTCGCCCATTTGTAGCTATATATATAGCCTTTCCTAATTCAAAACATATGTCGTTAGGATTTTTTATAGTCTTTGAGTATTTTGTAATCGGAGCACAAATTTTCTCTGTATCAATTTCTTGGAAACCATTTTGTCTGATATTTTCTTGTCGTATATCCGTGGTATTGACTTGTCCCGTGATAAAGAGGCATGGAATAGAATCAAGATATGCATTTGCAATACCACTTACTAAATTCGTGACCCCAGGACCATTTGTTGCAATAATTAATGAAAGTTTATCAGAAATTCTAGCTGCTGCTTCTCCATAAAATGCAGCCCCCTGCTCTGTGTAGGCTTGAATGTATTCCATTCCCTGTGTTTCAACAAGTGCTTTTATCAGGCTGGAAACAGCACCGCCTTGGTATCCAAAGAATTGTTTTATTCCATATTCTTTTAAAAATTTTGCAATATATTCAATTACAAGCATTTAAAAGCTCCTCTTTCTTCTCGAAATACAAATAGGCATCTGTCAAGCCTTGTTCCAAGCTGAGCATATTATCTCCATATAATTTTAACAAATGATTGTTATCAAATACAATATCTAATAACTTTTCTGGAACTTCCTTGTTCAGAATTTCTAAATCCTTTTTGCTTATTTTTAATATTTTTTTGATTATTTGGTTAACTGGTAAATTTTCAGATGAAACAACATTAACTATCTCGTTTTTTGTTTGAAGTTCAACCGCTTTGGAAATAACTCTAGAGCAATCTCGGACATGAATAAAGTTTTTTATTTCCTTGCCACCATTGTACATTTCCGGTGACTTATGTTGAATAATTTTTTTAATTACAGTAGGAATAAACCCACTATAAGCATCATTATTTCCATAAACAACACCCAGTCTTAGAATACTACACGCTAAGTCTTTTTGTTTGCAATATTTCTGAATAGTTTTTTCTGAATATAATTTAGAAACTCCATAAATATCATTAGGATTTGTTTCTGTTTGTTCAGTTATAGGAAGCGATGCCTTCAAATCATACACGCTTATTGTACTTATATATATAATTTTCTTAGTTATCGAAACAATATTATTTAATAAATAGCTTGTATTGTATATATTATAAAAGTTTTTTTCAACATTATTCATATCAGCTTTTATTTTGGGTGAAAATGCACCTATATGTATTAATATATCAATTTTATCAATACCATTTTTTATAAAATCTTCTTTTGAGAACGTATAATCCTTATGTAAAATACACTTATAACCACTTATTTTTTTAGATGACAATAAAATTATCTGGTCATTTATAAACAAATTATTTTCTTTTATGTAATTTAAAAAATTTTTTCCTACAAAACCAGTCGCACCTGTCACCAAGATATTCATAAAGAAATAACCTCTTTGTTGATTTCATCAATCGTCATAAGCCTAGGTTTTGTATCCATTCCTCTAAGCCATAAAAGCCCATCTGGTAATGGATTTATCTTTTTTTCAAGCTTAGGGCTTTTGCCATAAAGAGCCAAATCCTTGAAAATTTCAGGCATATTTAATCCAGCCTGGGTAAAAAACAGAACAGTTGTGAAAAATCTTGAGATATTTATTTCTGTCGGGTTTGGTAACCCATCGAAATCATAAGCCATATCGACACCAAAAATTCCATGCGGCTTATCTGATACAGATTTAACAGTATTTATGGCTATTTCATCAATGGTTTTATCTGAGCAGGTTGTTCCTACTTTAGTAACACCAGTTACGCCTGAGGCACTTCTATTACCATGAACCCAACCGGTTCTTTTTCTTGTTTGAGCCACAACAAGCTCGCCCTCATACCAGATTGAAAGCCAAGTAACAGTGTCAGGAGTCAACATTTCTGCAGCAACAAAATCACCCCAACCATTACAACGATTTATCCATGATTTTGCTAACTCAAAATCATTCGTGGGAATTGATCCTTTTCCGCCACCACCAATTGACGCAGCCCTTTACCAAATTTTACCATCTTTGTCCCCAAGGAGCTTAAACGATTCTTTTAAATCTATCTCATTATTTATCATAATATTTACAGGAACTTTTACCCCACCTTTTCTAAAAGCTTCGTAAGATTTCCATTTGTGGACACACGTATCTATAACGCCATGATCAGGCATAAATGTTTTAGTTCCCGTTTCATGAATGCTATCTCTAATTAACGAAGCATTATATACTTCTAAATCATTTTGAAAATGAATTAAGTTTGGTCTTTCGTATTTTAAAATTTTCATTAAAGATTTCTTGTATTCTGGAGAATTCGCATAAGGAACATAGTACTTCCTATTAGCATTTGATAATATTAAATCGGTTGGCTCAGATCCCATACCAATTATATCTAGATTTTCTTTGCACAATAATAAAGAATTTATAACGCCTTCTGACGGTGCCCCACCAGCTCCTGCTATTAGAATTTTATTCAATTATTTTCTCCTTTTAGTTTTCTTCAAAAAAATTAAATATTGTAATCCATAATATCATAATAGATAGAGGCCAAAACCATTAAATTATCTCAAGAGAGAAATATTTCATTCTCTGCCATATCATAGCTTTTTTAAATAAATAATGCATTAAGTGACTCCACAACTCTCGTAATGTTAATTATAAATATAACACAAAATATACTGCAACTTTACGGACTTTAGTTTATGCTATTATTCTTACATCCCTATACAGAAAGAGACATCTCAAAACTTGAAGTCGGAGATGTCCTTTATTGTCGATGGTCACGTTCTAAATTTTCAAGTAATAAATCAATTCATAGGCAAGCCAACAAGAGAAACATTCGTTGGCTTTTTAGATCTGAAATCAACAGCTTTAGTCGGGTATGAAATTATGATGACCGAGAATGCTTAAATGTTTTGCAAGCTTTAAAAAACGCCATTATTAATCTTAGAATGATTCCCAAATTGTATATCAAGATAATGGAAGAGCCTTTAAGGCAAAATATTTCCAATTCTGTAATTTTGATGAAGAAGGCTTTCGCGGAGTATATCAAAACTTAGGAATAAAATCCGTATTTACAAAGCCATATAATGCACTAGCAAAAGTAATTGAAAGATTCTTTAAAGAATTGCAGGAAGAATTGGAGAAAATGATGATTTCATATACAGGAACATCTATTGAAGATAAACCTGCGTGGATGAAACGAGGAAAAAACTTCATGTTGATTTACATAAAATTTTTTTTGAACTACAAGAGAGAGATAAAAAATGAAAATATTTGTAAGTTCTCAAGAAGAATTGAAACAAGAAGTATGTTTTATTCGCTTAATCTTGACGGTTTCATATTAAATAAAACACAGTATAATGTATTTAAGTTCCAATGTCTTTTCTATAACTGCAGTTAACAAAGTTTTTTTCAAAATCAATGCTGTCTAACTGTTCATAAATATCTTCTATTGGTGATTCTGAAGACTTTGCTAGTGATGCTACAATAAGACCGGGCATAGCTAATTTATTATCTTCTTTTGGCTTGAGAAAAGAGTGAAACACACTTATACCCGCAGCTTCTAGCTTATTTATTGCATCAAAATTAACTTCAACAGTTTGTGTTATTGAGTTAGGATAATCATTTGCAACAATATTAATGCAAGCAGCTTTACCAGGTTTCCATTCTAGTTTTAATTTAGATAATTTCTGCTGAATCATTGCTTCAATAATATCCACAAAATCATTATTAGAATGAAGTGTAAATAGTGGTCCTTCAGTCAATCCCATACGCATGTTATACTCTAGGCAGTAAACACCTTTATCATTAACCATAAGTGCTGAATATATTGCACCTTTATAATTAACTTTATGTCTTCTTAGTGCTTGTTCAAGATTCTTTATGTAAGCTTTTACTTTCTTTTGATATTTTTCAGGTATTTCAAAAGGGAAGTATTGTCCCATACTGCCTGTATTTAAACCTTTATTTCCATCAAGTCTTAATTTATAGTCTTTAAATGGAGGCAGAGACAATAAAGTTTTACCATCCCATAGAGAAATAATGTCAAACTCTATTCCTTCAATGAACTCCTCAATAATAATTTTTTCTTGTACTGGGTAAACGTCTCCAGAGTTTATTCGTTTGTATGCATCTTCTGTTTCTTCTTCGTTGTGACAAATATAAACGCCAAGTCCTAATGCAGGGCCATTGGCTTTAACAACGACTGGATAACCAAAGTTATTTATATTTGCTTTATAATCATTTTCATTATCTACTACAACATAATCAGCGGTTTGTATTTTATTTATGTGCATAAATTTTTTGCCGATATCTTTTCTCGTTTCAAGATTTGCCCACTTTTTATTTACGCCGATTGTATTGATTCCGAGGGCTTCGAATGCTTCGATTACACCTTGAGTGTTATGTTTCCAATCACAAATGAAAACGTCTATATTTTTTCTTTTCGCAAAATCAAGTAATAAACCAATATCTTGTCTTACAGATTCTTGATTTGCAAAAAATTTATATCCAACGCCACGTTCTTCGAAAAAATCATAACTTGTATATAAGTTTTTTATTCTATGTGACTCTGATATTTTTTTTACCAGAGCATAAGATTCAAGTGCGACTCCCCACACTAAAATATTATAGGATTTCCTCTGTCTCTTAAATAAATTCATGTTTACTTTTCATAACCAAGCTTATACATCATTAAAGAACAAGTTTGCATTTGCAACTTTAAAAATTCTTTAAATAAATAAAACGTCCTGTTTTCTATAGTGCTGCTTTGGCAACTAAATCATATTCCGGAGTATCATCTATTAAAGCATCAAATGCTGCAACGTCATCAGAGCTGACATTTTCTGCTTTGTTAGCATTAGCATCTCCAAAAAAACCTTTAAATAAATCAAACATACTTTATCCTATTGCAACTTGCTCATCTGAATTATAACACAAAATAGCAACTTGCTTCAATGTTTTCTTAAGAAATATTTCTATAATTTTAATAAGTTTCCCCATATTTCATCATATTTTACGGGATTAAAAGTCATAAAGCCACTTGAGGGTGTAAATGTCATTTCAGAAAGATATATATCTTCGCCTTTTAGCATAAAGTCTACTCTTACATATTTAAAATCTCTTGACAAAATTTTTGAGAATTCTAACATTTTGGGTAGCACAACAGGTGCATCAATTGCCTCTCCTAAATATGGCTGTTCAGAGTGACAAAAGTCTAACTTTTTCCATTCTGTATCATAAATTGTTATATAACTACTTTCTTGTGCTTTATCCACTATGACTTTATAGTAATCAATAAACATTGGTTTGCCGTTGAAACAGTGTACTTTGTAATTTAGATCATAATTTGAAAAAGAATCGCAAATGTTTTCTTCTACATAAACTTTTCTATTTATATTTTTATACTGAAGCTCAAACCCAGATTGAAAAGCGTGATTTTTTTCGAGATAACGATTAAATGCATTTTTTATAATTTTATATTTTAGGTTATCTTTGCTGTTTAGCATTTTTTCTTTGTTTTCAATAAATACATGTTGGCGCCAGGCATGATTGGTTTTGATTACAAATTTATCTGGACATATAGAAAAATCAAGTTTTTCAAAACAGTCGGCAATGGTATATACTTGAGGGAATTTTATTTCAGGTATTTTTTCTGTTGCATAATCGCGCACCAATAATTTATCTGCCAAAGTGGCTTTTATCGGTAAGTTATCATAGAGTTTTAGCCATTGAATTTTTTCAGTAAAAAGTTTGGGGTTTCTTAAGTTCAAACTATGCCCCATTTTTTCTTTATAAATTTTTTTTAAATATATTGGATACAGTACTGGTGGTATTTTTTCAAAAAAATCATTGCTATTCTTTTTTCTGTTTTGCCAAAACATTTGATTATTAACCTCTAATAGTATTTAACTAATTTATTATTTTTAGTTTTTTAATTTTATTTTATAAACTGATTCATATTCTTTTTTGATCGCCTCGTAAGTTGCTTTTATGCTTTTGTCTTTGGGTTTTATATGTCTGAAAACTTTTGCGTGATGCTTTCTTCTGAGTTCTAAAAGTTGCTTGAGATAGATAATTCTTTTTTCCATAAATGGAGCCTCATACTTATATGTATATGAAAATTCTTCTTCATCTGTATATTCATTTAGTTGATATTTTTGTGGGGTTAACAACATTGTGGAATTTTTTCGTAGCTGGAAAGAGAACATTTGTAGTCTATCTATGTATTTATCGTACTTATGACAAAAATCCACAGTCTGCTTCATTTCTTCTTCAGTTTCTGTTGGAAAGCCTAGCATTATGCCGACAGAGTTTTTAATTCCTATCTTATGGGAATTTACAAGGATATTTTTTCTTTCTTTTAAATCTATCCCTTTATTCATAAGTCCCATTATTCGTTCCGACTCAGCTTCATATCCCCAAAAGGCACCACGAAGTCCAGATTTGTACAGTTTTTTAAGCAGTTTTGGCGTGAAATTTTCCAAACGCAGAAAGGCATTGTATACAATTTTTAATTTTCTTTTTAATATTTCATCTGCAAACCTGTCAAAATATTGAGGATTTATAGCATCATCCAAAATTTGAAAAGCATATATATTGTACTTCTTTATCATGTTTTCAATTATGTCAACAGCTTGTTCAGGAGTTCTAATTAGATAAAAGCCTTTACCTGTATAGGCTGTGCAAAATGCACACTTATGCCAATAACAACCTTTTGTGAACTGAACAGGTAAATACATATAGTTGTTCCAGTATTGATCAATCTTATAGCCTTCATATGATGGTTCTTTTATTGTAGCTATACTTTCAATTTTTTTAGGTTCATTCTTTTGTATTACACCATTACTATCTCTATATAATAATCCTGAAACTTCTTCTTTTGGGAGCTTTCCATCAATATAGTGGGCATATTGGACTATGGAGTTTTCACCTTCTCCGATCAAGACATCATCTGCAAAAATATCAAAAAAATCCCGATATTTCTTTAAAATGTCAGGATTTGAATACAAAATATGTCCACCTGCTAATATTTTTGCGTTTGTTTTTTCTTTCAGTATACGCAGTAATGTGAAGGAAATAAAAAATTGAACTTCTGATGGAATTGATACGCCTATAAAATCATAGTTCTCAGCTGCGAATTCGGACGCTTTCTTTGAAAAATAATCTATATACATATTTTCAGATATATTGTTTGTCCAATCTTTTATATCTGGATAATTTAGGGTATGGTTTTTCCCAGGGAGGAATGAGGAAGGATAATAACATAGTCCTATGATTCGTTTTGCGAGGCTTATAGTATTTGTAATTAAATTATCTGGTATGCAATCATCATCAGGTAGCAATTTAATGTAGTTGACTGCTTCATCAATATCTCTAGTAACCTGTGTTAATAAATGTTGATTTTCATTACTAAAGAGTTTTTCTAGTAAAAGCTTTTTAGTTTGAAAATCTGATTTACTTGGTTTGAATCCGGTTGACTCTTCAGGAGCTGACATAATTTGATCGTCAATATGCTCATATGTTTCCTGAAGTTTACTAATGGCGAGCTCTAAATTTTTTCTCGTTAAAATGTAATTATTAAATTCAAGATTTAAGTCGAGGCCTGTAGCATCAATGTTGTGAGCACGCAATTGTCCCACTAATAGTGGTACGGAAAGATAAGGATTCCGGCACGGTGACACATATGGCGGAAATATTAGTAATGCGCGCATTTATTTTTATAGCTTTCTATAGGCTACAGAACCTATGTTATTAATACTTTATAGTAAATACTTTGTCAAAACAATATTTCTACAGACAAAGATTATTGATTTTAGTTCCTATTTCTTCATTCTTTTGAACACTTTAAGTGGATAATGTGACAAATAATATAAAAGGTATTCATCAGGGCCACAAGTTGTCCAAAATCTTCGTGCAGTTTTTCTTTTTAATTTAAAATACAGTTCTTCTGCTTTAGGTCCATAATTCTTGTCTGCAACATAATCGTATGTTGGATAAAACTCCTGTGAATCTGTTATTTCACTAATATTCAATTCTTGCTGCATTTTATTTAATGGAGCATAGCGTGAAAATTCAAATTTACCCAAAGCAAAAGAGTGAATTATGTCTTCATTTTGTGCAATCGTATTAATTGTTTGAATTATTTCATCTTCTGTTTCTGTCGGAAATTGGGCTATTGCAAAAATTCGATTCCAAATGCCTGCTTTTTCAGACATCTTTAAGATTTCAAGTCTCTTACTCGAATCAATACCTTTGTTCATTAACTTCATAATTCTTTCTGAAGTCGCTTCATATCCCCATTGAATGGCTACAACCCCGGCTTTATGAAATTTATTTAGCAATTCTTGCGTGAATGCTTTTTCAAGTCTAAAAAAACAATAAATTTTTATATCTAATTTTTGCTCAATTATTCTGTCACATAATTCTTCAAAATAATCTAATCTCAATGCTTCATCAACAAATTCAAAAAGCCTTATGTTGTAGGTGTTTTTCAAATAGAGTATTTCGTTCATTAATTTGTCAATAGAATAAATAGAATAAATTGGTCGACCATAACTATAATCACAAAAGGTGCATTTATTCCAATAACAGCCTTTGGAACTTTGAATTGTGAAATAAACTTCGGGAGCCCAGTATTTTGTAAAATCTAATCCTTTTAAAGATGGCAAAGCTCGATTCTCTATGTCTGTATAAATTTTTACTTCGTTTTGTATGATCTTTCCCGTATTGTTTTTGTATATTAGGTTTGATACTTGAGATATATCAATTTTCCCATCTATATATTTTGCATATTCAACGATAGAATCTTCGCCATCACATACGGCCAACGCATCAATGAAAATATCAAATATTTCAGGATTATTAATGAATGCTTCTTTAACCCGTGTTGGTAAATTACCTCCCATAACAACTTTTGTGTTAACTTTTTCTTTTAATAATTTTGATAGGGTTAAAGCTGGTAATAATTCTCTAATTGTTGGCACAGATAGCGCAACACAAGCATATTGGTCAAAAATTCCTTCTTCGATTTTCTTTGTATAATATTCAAGGTATGGATTTACTGACTCGTTACAACATTGGTATTTAATGTCATTATAATTAAATGTAAATAATTCTTTTTTTAATTTTATTGAGTTTGATATGCAAGGACAAAAGGGAAGTACTGCCAGGTTGAAAGCATTTTCTAAGGTTTTATGGGCTTTTTTAAATTTGTTCGGATTGTAAAAATCTTTTTTGGATTTCATTATGGCAACTGCATTGTCTATTTCTTTTATTGTTTTTTCATATATTTTTCTGTTCTGCGCTAAATCTTGTTTTATGTAAACCTGTTTTATTATTTGAATTTTATCTTCCAGTGAGTATGTGTCAAAATTCTGTATAGATAACTTGCCGTTAAAGTTTAATTGTGGCACTTTTAATATCGTTTCTGCCTTTTGAAGTGAATTGGTTAAAAATGATTTTTGCATAATATAGTCAAAAAATTCTGCATTTAAATCAAGACAATTTGCATTATATCCGGATGCTTCTAATTGACCAGCTAATAATGGAGCTGATAAATAAGGGCTTATTGGTGAAGAATATGGCGGAAATACAATTAAAACATTCATAACTATTCTCAGTTTTTATATTGTACATAATATATCATAAATCATTAGGTTTAAAACAAATTCTTAATGCTACAAAACGTAATTAATATCTATCTGTATCTCTGATTGTAGTTATAATTTTCATCTAATAAAATTACACAGTAAGCTTTATATTCAAAAATACTATCTTATTTATATTTAGTTGCTTTTTTATAGAAAGCTATTCTATGAAGCCTTTTTCTCTTTTGCTGTCTTTGTCAATAAACATTGCCATACCTGTTTTCATTTTTGAGTAGTTATTTAACTTATAGAAATCTTCTACTCCGGGTCGTGAATACAAAATAATGTTTGTACCTGTCAGTTGATTATGAAGTTCTTCAATAATTAATTTGCCAATCCCTCTTTTCTGATATTCTGGCAATACGGCAATATCATAAAGTGCTGATTCACTTACTCCATCAGAGATCGCTCTTCCAACACCAACCATTAATGAATTATCAAAAATAAAAACTTTTGCATAACTGTTTTGAAAGGCTTTTTGGGTCAAGTCAATCGTCTTGGATGCAAGCCCGGCTTTTTCAATTACATTTTTTACTGAGGACCAATTTATATTAGTGATACTTTTTTGTACTGCGAATTCTTTTTTCATAGTTTTATTTGTATTCTGTTTTTTGCTAAAAACATTGCCTGCAAGCAATAGTTCTGTGTATATTAACTTAAGTGTTTTTTTTGAAAAAGCTTATTAATTTGTATGCGCTCAATCGTTTTAATATATATGATAATTGACTGATCTTTATAAGTGAAAGTAATTTCAGCAACCTAACAGGCTTGCTGTAGAATTTTTTACTGGCTTTTTCTAATATAGTAGATAATTCTTCTTTTGAGAATTCTGGATTTTTAATGGTTGGAACTTTAGATGAACTAGTTGTGAAATTAGGTGTAAATTTTCCGCTAAGGTTTTTCCATAGCTCACTGCCCGGTAATAGTTCAAGTATTTCCAAATTTAATCTGTCTAGTGCAAGTTTATCAATAAAATTTAAAGTGTTTTTCAATGATTCTCGTGTTTCGCAGTGGTGCCCAATAATAAAATTTCCCTGAACTACTATTTTTGCTCGTTTTAAACAATTAATGCCTCGTTCTATTTCTTCTAGAGTCTCTGATTTGTTTATAGACATTAGCATTTTTTCATCACCACTCTCAACGCCAACAGCAACGTAGTAGCATCCTGCTTTCTTAAGTGACTTACATATTTCATCATCAAGTTTATCTGCACGGAGTCCATTTGGACACGACCAAGGTAATCCTATTTTCCTATCTATATATTTCTGGCAAAATTCTAAGAGAAATTCTTTTCGTAAGGCTAAATTATCATCAACTATTTGAATTTCTTTTATATTGAACCTGTCTTTTAAGTATTGTGCTTCATCAAGAATTTTATCAACTGATCGAAAACGAACTTTTCTACCATAGAATGCTGGACTTGCGCAAAAAATGCAGTTATAAGGACAACCTCTTGACGTCATAATTGTTCCAATAGGAAATCCCTTAGCAAAGGCTCCATGCGGCGCCTTAGGTAATAAGTCAGGTCGTAGTTGTTCCCAGTCTGGCATTGGTATTTCATCCAAGTCTTCAACTTGTTTTGCAAACAGAAATTTTTCTTCATCAGAAGATAAGTCAGATATTGTATAAATTCCTTGAATTCCTTCGGGGTTGAGGTTTTGTTTTATTAATTCTTTTACTGCAATTTCGCCCTCTCCGCAAACGACAAAGTCGGCATTTGAATCGTTTAGTGTTGAATATGGCAAAAATGTTGGGTGAACTCCACCTAAAAATGTTTTGAAACCATTATTTTTTATTAATTTTGCAAGATTCACACTCTCATGATAAAAGGCAGAAATTGAAGTAATACCAACTAAATCAGGCTGTTCCTTTTTTAAAAATTCTAAAACCATTTCATTGTCTAAGTTATCTCTAAGTGCATCAACAATTTTAGCCTCACAGCCATTTTCTTTTATGACTGAAGCAAGATAGCCCAGACTTAAGGAAGGGGAAAATATAAAGGAGTCATAATATGGTCTTATTAAAACAATTTTCATCGCTATCATTATAGTATAAAGACCCATTTTATGATAATTTTGTTTTATGCTAGAACAAACTAGATTTCAGAAAAAGTATAAAGAAATAGTGGCTTCAAAAGAATTTAGAAAACTCATTTTTGTTTTTTCTATAAGCCTGTTGTTTTTAACTGCTTGTATGTGTTTTTATCATACCCTAATAAATGCAGTTGATATGCCTTTTGATGACGAATTTGATTTATTTATCAATCCTGAGATGACCAGTCGTTTTAATCTAAATTGGCTTTTACCCTCACAAGGTGAATTAAAAATCGTCTCTACAAGGTTGTTGACTTGGGTTTTTTATCACATCAATGGATATAATGGAAAATCAGTAATAATCTTCAATTTCTTTTTATCTTGTGTTGGCTACTACGTTCTTTATAAAATTTTGAGGTCATCTGCGAAAGATTTTCCTTTTTTACCGCTCTTTTTTATACCTTTTTTCTCTGATATTTTTTGGATGAATAGACTTATAAGCTTTCAATCACAGGTTTATTTTATGCTTTTGTTTTGCTATTTATCTATATATTTTGGATTTGTAAAAAATAAGCCGATAATTTCTTCAATTTTTGTTTTTTTAGCTACTATTTCGCAAAGTTTTGTTGCACCAGTGGCTATATATTGCAGTTTATGTTTGAGAGAAATAATAATTAGTAAATCTACAGCTGTAAAAAAGTTGATTATTCCTTCTGTAATTGTAATATTGGGTATTTATTTTGGGCTTTCTGAAATCTCTTCTCCAACAGACCCTAATTGGCATGGATACGTATATCCAAATTCTTTATTTTTCTATCGAGAAGCTGCTCATCTGGTGCTAAGAGGCATTTTTGTGGAGCGCTTTGGTGCCGTATGGGAAGTTTATGTAGTTCTTGCCTCTGTTTGTATAATAACTAAGTTAATTATTGAAAAAAAACTATACTCGTCAAAATATTTTGCACCTATTTTTGCAATTTTAGCAATGTACTGTTCTCTTTTGGTAGCTGATGTATTTGCAAGAGGTGGTTATGGGCTTGGGATATTGCCATGGCATTTTGATTTTTTCATCTATATAATTCCGACTTTAGCCGTACTATTATTTCAATTGGGAGCAAAAAAAATTCTTACTTTATATTCTTTGTTGCTCTTGTTTTTCCATTTACCTCATTTTACTTCGGGGTATAAGACATTTGAAAACTTTGGAAATGAAAATAAAATTAGAGCACTATGCGTCTATGATGTAATAAATGGCAGCAATAATTATGTTTGCCCTGGAGTTTACTATTCCCAAGATTTAACTCAAGTTTTGCAAGTTGCTAAAAAGCTAAATTTGAATTTTGTTAAAACAGCTAGAGAGCAAAAAAGATAAACTTTTATTATATTGATAATCTCAATCCAAATTGGAGTGATACACCCTGCCTTCCACCACTTCTTGCCATTGCCTGAGCAAAACCATTGAGTCTTCCTTCTGAGCGTCTTTGGATTCCCAGGCCATACTCCACATATGGTTCTACAGACATTTGTGGAAGTTCGACATTATTTGCAGTGAATTTTTGATCATCCATTAGGTTCCAAACAATGCTTGTTCCCCAATATGGTTGCCAGCCTCTTTTTGCATTGTAGAAAAATCTAACACCAGGTGAGATTTGAATAGCATTTAATGGAGATGATGACATTTCTATGCCAGAAGATGTTCTATAATCGAATGTATTTGCGTAAGTGTAAGACATTGAGTATGTTGGTTGGGCTGCAAATCTTTCACCAAGCATGCTTAGATTATATCCAACCTTTAAAGCAGTACCTGCTATTAGTGTTGTAAAATTATCTGTTCCTGTTTTTGTAATTGCTCGACCTGCACTACCTCCCGCATTAACGGTTAATGCAGAAAAGGCATTACCTTTGTAAGCTGCAGCGGTGAAGCCCAGCAAACCACCATCTTGATACATACCAATGCCACTAAAACCCTGGTGTGAGCCATTATAGCTGACGTAACCTGTAAGGCATCCATCTACACCGTTTTCAAAGTGTTTTAATTTGCTATCTTTTCCTATAATTACTCCATAGCCAATATTAGAAACTGTAGGCCCATTTTTTAACGGTATGTTTTCGAATGTTGTATATTGCTTCATCCAGATACCTGAATTTTGATATGGTGAAAATGAACCAAGAAAAGAAGATGGCTCACCCCCAAATGCGTATCTATTTTGATATCGTAGCAATTTACGTTCACTTAATGGAATTGCCATGAAAGATTCAGCTCTTCCGAGGACTTCTCCATATATATTTGTTTGATTTATATATGTACCAGTTAGTGATGATACATTTTGGCTTAAAACTTGCGGATTATAACTTCTGTAGCTTCCTCCACCCCCAGCTATAAAATTAATTTTTCCGCTTGTCGCATCATAGTTTATATCATAGGTTAGAATAGGTGATAAAGCTTTATTTGCTGTCATTGTCACTTGGTCTTTAAGTGTGCCTTCGGCAAATAACAAAGATGCACTTTGGCCATTTATGTCGCTTAACAAATTTATGTCTTTTATATTTAATGTTCCTGTTCCATTGCCGATAGACGCTGCTGTAAATCTATCTGTAAGGTGTCGTGCCGGGTCAACATCAATACCTATATTTGTTGTTGTTCCATCAGCTAAATTAAGCGCTGTTAGAGAAGAAGAACCAACTTTTCCATTTATCATATTTATGTAGCCGCCACTTAAATTTAGCGAACTATTTGTTAATGCATTATCAATTCCCAGAACCATAGTGCCATTGTATAAGTTTACATTAGTTCCAGATACTGCATTGTTAAATATTACACTGCCTCCAGTTGGTGCAGGTGAAGCCTCATCACCTAATGTTATATTGGATTTGTTAATATTTATAGTGTTAGATCCAGAATAAGAGTTGATTTTTCCATTAAATGTAATTTTGGAATTAGAATCTGTATTTAAATTCAAAATAGATGAGTCAGCCAGATAAATATCTTCCAACGATCCATTAGAGCGGTTATTGTTGAAAATGACATCTTGATTTTTTGCAGCAATATTTAAATTACCCGCGTTATATATTGCTCCACCAAGATAGCTTGATGAATTATTTGTGAAGCTTGTATTAAGCAAATAAGTTGTTCCATAATTGTAAATAGCACCACCAGCGCCTTTTGCAGTGTTATTTGAAAAGTTTGAATCACTTATTGTCATTGTTGCGCTGTCGTTGTAAATAGCTCCACCACTATTGTTAATGGATTTATTGCCTATAAAATCAGACCCTGTTATTTGTAGATTATTACCTGATTCATTATAAATAGCACCTCCAACACCATTTGTTGTTGTATTCTGCAAAAAGTCCGTATTATTTAGGACTAACTTTGAGGCATTGTAGATTGCTCCACCATGTCCATTGATTGAGGAATTCAGAGCAAAAGAAGAATTAGAAATATTTGTTGTTTCAGCAGAACGGTTAATAATTGCACCACCAGACCCACTAGAGG
>JAEYQN010000080.1 GCA_023409995.1 Cyanobacteria bacterium OH_CBB_238
CGCGGGGTGGAGCAGTCTGGTAGCTCGTCGGGCTCATAACCCGAAGGTCGTTGGTTCAAATCCAGCCTCCGCAACCATTGAGAATAAAGGGTTTTAGCGATTAAGCTGAACCCTTTTTTAGTATAAAAAACTCAAAAGTTGCAAAAAGGTTACATTTTAATTTTAAATTATAGATTCGTTTACCTGTCAATATTTAAGGGTTTTAAAATTTTTATATTGTTTTATACTCGTATGAATTAAAACTTGCGGTAATGGACGCCGTAACACTTCTGTTTTGAATCATTGTTATAAAATAGTACAAAATGTTTTGATAAAAATACCTACTGATTATTTCAGTAGGTATTATATAATCTGTAAGAAAAATTAAGTTCCAAATCTTTTGAGCTTTTCTTGTGGTTCAATGCTGGAATTAACGATATTGTTAAGTAGGTTCACACATTTGTCGTTAACTTCTGGCAGCAGATGTGTATATAAATCCATTGTCATTGTAATTGAGGAATGACCAAGTTGATATTGAACATATTTCATTGGGGCACCGTTTGCTAAAAGTAAACTGGCGTATGTGTGTCTAAGATCATGAAATCTTATTTTATCAATACCGGCTCTATTCAAAGATGGTAAAAATCTGCGTTTTAGCATGTTTTCCGCACTTTGATAATTGCCTTTTTCATTAGGAAAAATAAGGTTATATCCACTGTGAGGGCAAGCTAGACGCCATTCTTTTAAAACTTTTGCTAATTCATTTGACATATCAACTACTCTGATTTTACCAGTTTTAGGCGTCCCCAATATCCCATGAGTGTAATTTTTATCTATTGTTATTTTTTGTGTAATCCAATTTATTGAATCCCAAGTTAAGGCTAAAATCTCACCTTGTCTCATCCCTGTAAATAAAGCTGTAAATAAAAGAGGATAAAAGTCAGGATAAATCATTTTTGTTTTTGATAATAAAATCTTAACTTCTTCTGTACATAAAGCTCTTATGTGTTCATTTTTCATTTCTTTTAAAGATTTAATACGAGCAAGAGGGTTTCTAACTTCGATATTATTATCTATCATAAAATTATAAATAGCACTTAAAAATTTCATATATTTGTTTACTGTTGAATTTTTGCGACCTCTATCGAGCATTGCTTTTCTAAACTCTTTAACAAGTATTGGATTTATTTGATTAATATTTAAATCACCAAAGAACGGATAAATTAATTTATCCAAATATCCGCGATATGTGCTAAATGTCGAAGGTTTACAATTTGTGCTTGCGTGGAGCCTCATATATAATTCGCCAGCTTCTTTTAATGTTGTTTTGGAATCAACTGGATTAATATATTTATTCAAATCTTCAATCATCTTGTTGTAGATTTTTTCTGCTTCAGCTTTTGTCTTAAAGCCTTTTTTTATCTGACGCTTACCTCTAAGGTCTTTGTAATCAAATTCCCATTTGTTTGTTTTCTTGTTTTTTCTAAATGACATTTTGTAACCTTTTTCTTTTATTATGGCGTGTTAGTGAGATATTATAAGCCCTTTGCTAATAAATACTGCAATGGGCGCCGGAGCACCGCACCAACAGTGCTCAGTGCTCTTGTAGTGTCAGGACTTAACCTACTTTTACTCTTGCTGTTGTATTGTATTTTTCTCCAAAAAATCTAATAAATTTTCTTCTAAAAATAACACTCTGGAGCCTATTTTGACGTATTGTATTTGTTTTTTATGAACCCACCTATAAAGAGTGCTTGTAGAAACACGCAGATAACTAGCTGTTTCTTGGATTGTAAGTAGTTTATTCATTTGTGCCCCCACTACTAGGAGTAAAATTGTAACGTTTCGCAAAGTACGACATTAACTCTTTATAAGAGTTTTTGACGTGTTTAAGGCTTATAATAAGATTCCTATCCTCTTCATCAAGAAGATCATATTCAAGGCGTCTATTTAGTTTAGTGACCCCAACTTCAAGAGCTTTTTTCATAGCTTCACATTTCTGCTCAAGCCCTTTATTGCTAATCTTTTTATTATTAAAAACTTCTTGAATTGTTTTTATAATACAAGTCTTACGTTGTTTATCCTGCAATCCTGTTACCTCTTCATTTCTGTATTCTTGATAAGTATTTAGGATTTTAGAATCTGGCTTGAACTCTTGAAGCTCATAAGGCAAATTATGCAGTAATAATACTATTTGGCGCCCGTCTACCTGAGTTATATTAGGATTGTAATTAAGTTTGCTCCTAAACACTCTACCAACAATCTGGTGTAATTTATCTGAAATGTTCTTTGTCTGTATATCACGCATTTTTAGTTCATCGATGGAATCATCTTTATAATCCAATGCAAGCGTAGGCAAAAACTGCGAACAATCGACAATTACAAAGTTAATTTCAGGCATATCTTTTGCGCGGCAGATAGCACTATTAGCATAGGTAAGCTTTATCCTACCTGAACAGTTTTCAACTTTTGATTCTGAACTCAATAAATCTTGAATACTTATATAATCGCCTTGTTTGAAAAACATAATTCTTAGTGCAAGTTCACTGTCTTTGGTCAATTCATCATACTGCATCTTTGCATCATACATAGTTGCTTCGACCAAAAACGTAGGTGTATCAATAGCTTTTAATATTGCTGCCACATCGCTATGGCTCAATTTTCTATCAAGTTTTAAGGCCGTGACGTTGTACTTTACAGGTGTTGAGTCAATATTTATTAACTGAGTTGTAAAATTTGCCTCTGCTGACTTTTGTTCAAAATCAGTTCGCACACCTGTCGGAATAGTTGCACTCATTCCAATTATTTTTTTAGCAAAACTAAATAAGTTTTCATAAATCATTTTACTTTTACAATGCAGACTTGGCACCCCACAAGTATATTTCGGATACTTAACTTTTAAGCCTTTAATATCTTCGCCGAGCTTTAAAATTTCTTCTCTTGTAAGAAAATTTTTAATTCCACTTTCTTCAAAATAAGGGAATTGCATACGTAGCTCTAAATCTTCAAAGTTAGCAATGCTTTCAGCAATGAAAGGGAACTGTTTAAATAGTTTTGCATCTGGTTCAATCTTTTGAGTTTTCAATGTGTTAATGGCAGGACCCTTATAAAAATCCAGTTTAAAGATATCATCTTCAAGTAAATTATTTATTTGTTTAGAATATTTTTCTACAAGAGGTAATCTGGGGTATAAAGTATATTCTTGAGTTTTTACATCTACAATACTTTCTATAATTAAGTGACAGTTCTCACATCCTCCTTTACGCATATAATGCAAACATTGTTCTCTTAATTTCAATGCATTACCTTCCGGTTGATAGCGTCCGCAAAGAGGTATAATTTTATTTGAGTAAGTTTCAATCATTTGGATTTCATCACAAATTACAATACGGTCTAGGAGAATTTTCTTTCCTATGCTAAAAGGTTCACCACCATCCCCTTTTGTAGCTAGATACGCGTATGTTGTAATTAGTATATTTCTAAATTTTTTAGGTTCCGTATCTAAACCACTGATAACAACACTCAAGTCTTCAAAACCATAGCCTTTAATAATGCCAACGACCCTATTAACTTCTTCAATGGTTGAACATACAAAAGCAATCTGCTCGCCATTTTTAACACAATCTATGGCATATTTAACTGAGGTGTAAGTCTTGCCACAACCTGTAGGTGCATTGATAAGTGTTAATGATTTGTCCTTTGTTGCTTTGAGAGCACTGTTAAACTCTGCAATACTAAGATTCATTGATGGAAGCGCCGCTGCGCTTTTAATAAAATCCTTCTCTGCTTGAAATTCTTGAGCTTTTGCAAGCAATTTTTTCTCAAAAGCCACACCCTCTTTAATATCAGGATTATTATAATAAATTGATTTAAAAAAGTTGTTAAACTCTTCACAGTCGTTGCAATATAAATGATTATTTCTTATTAGAATGTTTTTACCTTCACAAATATTACATTTGGGAGTTTGGGGTAAATAATCTGTAATCGCAATATTTTCAATTATGAGCTTAATGTCGTTAGTATTCATTTAATATGTCCTCCAATGTTATCTCTTCTAACGGTTTATCAATCTTGATTCCCGCCTGTTGTTTTACCTTCCGTAAGCATTCATACAACCCTGCATTTACTTCTTTTTGCAGAGCAAAAAGTGAATCAGAACAGGACAGATGCCAGCACCTCATGAAAACCTTGTTAGTTTCATCAAGGCATAAGAAGACCTCATTTCCGCCAGGATTGGTATGTTCATCAGAAAAAGGGCAAGGAAAGCGAAAAACAACCTGACAGTCTTCATTGCAAACATCTTTTTCAAAACTTGTACTAGATTCATTTTCTGTAAACACAATACAATGTGATCTTAAAAATTCTCTGACATACTGCAGTGCAGCATCAATCTCGTTTCTACATAAGATGGTATACGTTTGTTCTTTATGGGACGCCGGTTTGCTTATACTTTGAATCCTGTGCAAGATTTTAAAAATCTCA
This sequence comes from Cyanobacteria bacterium OH_CBB_238, assembly GCA_023409995.1. Lineage (GTDB taxonomy): Bacteria > Cyanobacteriota > Vampirovibrionia > Gastranaerophilales > Gastranaerophilaceae > JAEYQN01. The sequence goes on from JAEYQN010000080.1 coordinate 4,462, forward strand.
TCCGGCATATCAGTAATTACGCCACTATATTTATAATCATTTTTATAATCATAAGCGCCGGCTACGTTTGCAGGTTTGCCATATAGTATTTCAAATCCAAATTTTTTATTATAACTCCCTTGTTTTAAAACTTTTGACTTGATTTTGAAAAATATTTTGTATTTCCCTTTTGAATCTACAAAACTTCTTAACGAGCCACAATTTTTTAATATTATTTTTAGTTGCTCAGGCAATCGTTCTGGATAATCTACATCAATTGCAATGACATCAGTTCCTGTAGAAATAGCAACCGTAGGATAAGCTTTAAAATCAAACTCTGCAGGTAAATCTTTTAATTTTAACCCTTTCAAGTTTTCTTTATAAGTTTTAGGAATTGCAACTAAACCTTGTTTTTGAAAAGTATTTACTGCAACCATATTTAACTCAACTAACTCTTTGGTTCTTTGCTTTGCTAACAAGCTATTAAGCAATTTCTTGGCTTCGTCTTCATAATGCTGCCTATCTACAAGGTCAATTAAGCATTTATCATCCAAATTATTTGCAATTATGACCTTATTTTTAGCTATAATATTTGCGACTTTACCTTTATTATCGCGTCTTTGAAGCTTATTCGCTTGCATAGATTTTGAAATAAAAAAACGGTTAATTCTTTGTATTTTCTCTCCACCAATTTCAGCTTTAAACTTTTTACCTATTTCTTTTGAATAGAGAAACGCTTTAATATCAATGCAATTCTGTATAGTTTCACTAACAGGAATATCTTTGTAAATACACTTTTCAACAGCAATTCCAACAATGTCAGCATTTAAACCCTTACCGAGCATTGCGTGTGAGAATATCCCTTTACGTTTTGGGGCGCCATTTAAAGGTTTTGCAGAATAATTATTTACATCTTTCAATATGTAGGATTTATACGACGTCTTTTCTAATTCAAAACCAGTTAAGCCTTCCCAATGTGCAAAGATGTCAGCATCGCTCAGACCTTCTTGTCCTTTGCGAATATATGTTATTCCATCTGTATTGGCAGAAATTACTTCGTAACCGTTTAATTCCAGCTCCTCTATCAACATCAATAGATAAAACTGTCCATTGAGAGTTACAATGTAAGCGGTTTTTGGGTCATATGCATAGAAATTTGTGTAACGGAAATTTCCATATAAGCTATTGATAATAATTTTAAAAGCATCTGCCTTTGCCTTCTTCCCCTTCTTTTTGGCATCTAGTCGTTGTTCAATAAGTTCTGAATAAATATCTAACCAACGTTCATTAAGAAAATCAGGCTTAATTCCTTTTTTCACAATTAAGTTTGGATAATAACTTGCTACATCTACATCAATGATTTCACCAGAAAATACTTCGTTTTTCTGAGTAGAATGTAATCCACCCAAACCTAATTTGTAAGTTTTGCCATTTATAGTAACTTCTTCTTTCAATTCAGTATTAGATGCTGGTACAAAGGTTTCAAAAAGACCTTTATTTTTGTAATCTTGTATACTTTCTGTTTTGAAATTAATTACATTCTTTTTAAGTTTTTCCAGTAAAGCTTGGCATTCAGGTGTTTTAAACATGATATCTGAGAAAATGAGGTTCTTTACTAAAAGCACTTTATAATCTGGTTTTATTAGTTTTATAAACTCCCAATAACTAAGATTATTTTTAGCACAATAATTCAAGGCCATAATATCTGCCGCAAGTTTTGAATCTGAGAGAGAACAAAAATCTATCTTATAGCCCAATTTAGCCTTAATACCTTTATACTGATCATTCAACATTTCTCTTGCCTCAATTTTGGGCAAAGATTCTTTATAAAGTATTTCTGTTATTTTTATGTCATTTTCACAGTATTTTTCAATCTCACGCATTTCTTCAGGTGTAAGTTCTTTATGAGGATCAAAAGGCAGTTCTTGAATCTTTTCAACTTCTAAACCCAATCCGGATTTTTTCAAGGAGATATTTCTCTGAAACACTTTTAAGTCGATACTGACAAATTTTTTATCGTATGATTTAATTCTACAAAAGTCATTCCATATAGCTTTGAACCCACTTGAAACTTTCTTTTCAATCAAAGCCTGAGATAGATTATAAACATCAAAGGAGGAAAGGCTAAAGCCAAGATATTCAATAAATTGTAAAATTCTGTCGTCGTAATGGTGGTTATTAAATCCTATCAGTAAAGGTTTTTGTGCTAAAAATTCTTTAAACTCATCAATATTTGAACCCTCTGGTGAGATTTTAAATTTATAAAATTCACCTGTCTTAGTGTTTTTGAAGATTATCAATGTAAGATTTGAGTATACTTCAATGTCATAGATGTATGTCATATAGAAATTCCTTTCATTTCGAATTTCTATATTTTTACATACTCTACAACACCTGTAACCGAGCAGTTTTAAGGCAAAAGAATGCCATTTTAGTGGCAATTTAGTGGCGGTTTGGTGGCAAGATTAGTCTTCTATTTCTATTAAATTAGTGTTAAACACATTAGGGTTTAGTTTATAACCTACAAGTGATTTTGATATTATGATCGGTTTATTTGTTAAACCTAATTGTCTAAATCTTGCATTAATCCTTTTAACGTCAGTTTTTTCCTTCTCTGTCATAAATTCCTTTGTACTTGCCTTATCTATTCTTTGAAACCTTTGCGGTGTTTTCGCAAGGATAATAAGTGTTTCAAACAACTTAGGTGATAAATCTATCTCAATGTTCTTGTATTTACAATACCTGTCTTTTATCCTTAAGTATAAACCATTTTTAGTGACTTCGTTTCTGAATAACATAATCATCGTTGTTTCTCTTTTTAACTATACATGTTAATTATAAAGATAACTAACCAACTGACAAAATGCACATAATACTAAATGTCTATATTTTAAAAAATTTAAAATATAATATTTTTCTGCCTATATACTCCGGTCAATTCAAGCAAAATACTTTTACTATATACTGACAGGAATAAACTCTATTCATATCTAAAACTTAGTAAAATCAACAAAACACAGGGACGCCGGTATTAAATATGGAAATATTAGAATGCACCAAGAACTTTTACTAAAAAGGCTATAAGCAAAGCCTTATCATTTATTTGAATTGTTGTTTAAGGTAATAAGAGCAACCCCAACTCCAATAACAAAAAATGACCCGATAACCCACGCAAAATAATTATTTTCATTAGAATCTGATTGTGATTGTAACGCTGCACTGTCTTCATATGTCGAATGAAGGTTTGATTCTTCTGTAAACGGCGTCTCTACGCAACTTTCATCCCATTTTTTCTAATCCGTTATCATCTAAGCTTGCAAATGCTACTACTTTTGTATTTTTCCTTTAGCTTCCATTTCTTCAGTTATCACTTCATAAAAATAGCCATGGCCACTTTCTACAGATTTTTCACAGGTTCTAAAAGTATGATTGCCATTATAATCTATCAGTTCAAGGTCAAGAACTACTCTGCCTTTTTCATTACTACCATCAAATAATTTTATGTTACGAACTATGATAAACTCAATTTTAACGTCTGGATCAACACTGCCTCGAATCTTCATATCAGGCTTAATAGTTACTACATCATATGCAATACTGCTTTTACCATCCCAATTACTTTTGTAATTAGCTTCTTGACTAGCTTGAACTCCTGTAGCGAGAAACAGAGTTAACATAAGGCTAAATATTATTTTTTTCATAGTTTTTCCCCATGAGAGTTATAGTTATCTATTTTGATTTTCTTTTAAACTGTCTATAAATTTTCTAGTTATTTCAATAGTTCTATTGTATTCGGCTTCATTGGCACAGGATTTATTCAACTTATTTATTTTCCTATTCTGTTTATTTGATTTATTTTGATAAGCTGCTTCATTTAAAACTTTTGGATTTACCCACTGCTTATATAGACGTACTTTTGTATAAGGACAATTATTTCCGTTCCAGTCCCAGCTTGCAACCCTACCTAAATCATCCACTTCTAAAATTCTATTGCACCATACATGGCGTGTCCCACCACCGTATGAATAAGAATTAATATGAATAGTATCACCATAAGTATTAGCCGTTGCATTTGTATATACAGGAGTGCCGACCGTATATACCCAATCCCAATAGTACAATGTCCTACCTGCAACAGTTCTTTGGTTGGTGGGATAACCCCAACGCCTTATTACTGAGTTTATAGATTCGCCATTCCAACTGCTCATAATGGTCTTCATTGTTTTATTTATACCAAAAGCCTGTGCATTGGTAGGTATTAATAAAATTGTCAGGAATAGAACAAAAATCTTTTTCATACACTTTTCAAACCTCATATAGTTGTAGTTTGTAAAATCATATTACAAAGCTATCTTGGGACATAAACGCACTGTCAGTTTGTTTATATTTTTTTATATTATCACAAAATGGATATATGAGTAATAGAGATTTACAAAAATTTGGGAAGCGATTGAAAGGGCTCAGAGTTGAGCGTGATTTGACGCAGCTTGAACTGGCAGAAATTCTAGATATGTCTCCCAACTTTGTAGGAATGATTGAGCGTGGAGAACGCAATACAACCGTTGAAAATGTTTTCAAGATAGCCCGTGCATTGAATATTAAACCAAATATACTTTTTGAAAATCTTTAAGGCTGTAAAACATTTATTGCCTGTTGTAGTTTTTGCTTTATTGTTCTCAAGAGAATATAATAGTCATCAGAGCTTTTGTGTAATTGCAATTCATCGTCTGTAATTCCTGAATCAGAAGCAAGGGCGCCGAATCTAACAAACGTTTGCACATCGTATAAAACCATACTACAGTCAGAAATCTTGTTTTCTAATATATCTAATGCGTTTTTGTCGCACATAAAATAATACTCCTTTACGTTTATATGTACGTATCTAGCTGTTTTATTCAATCTTAGCGTGGAATCTTTGGTCTGTGCACCCTGAATTAGAATATTAGATGCAATTAGTAGCAATATTCTCTAAAGAAGTTAAATATTTTAGAAATACATGTTATTATTAGCTTGTAAAAATTTTGCAATAATACATTTATATTTCTTAATAAAGAGCCTATAATTATCTCTGTTGCTATAATTTATGTGGGAGAATTATGCACAAAGAGTATGGATTTATAGATTTATTTGCTGGCTGCGGTGGTCTTTCACTAGGGTTAATGAAAGCTGGCTTTTTTGAACGCTTTGCGATAGAAAAATCAGAAGATGCTTTTCAAACACTAGTGCACAATTTAAAAGATAATAAAAAGTTCAATTTTGACTGGCCTGAATGGTTGCCTTGTAAAAATATGACAACAGAGGATTTATTAAAAAATCACATAAACGATTTAAAAAGCTTACAAGGAAAGATTTTTTTGGCTGCGGGTGGCCCGCCTTGCCAAGGATTTTCATTTGCAGGTTTGCGAAATCCAAAAGATCCACGTAACAAATTAACAGAAGAATACATTCAAATAATATCTATCATCAAACCCAAAATTTTACTGTTAGAAAATGTAAGAGGATTTCAAGTAGCATTTAAAAACAAGACTAAAGAACCATATTCAAAAAAAGTAGCTGAAAAATTAGAAAATTTAGGTTATAGAGTATTCAAAAAAGTAGTTCCAGCATCTATGTTTGGCGTCCCACAACCCAGACCAAGATTTATAATGATCGCTATTAATGAAAATAACTGCTCTGAGAGATTATTAAATATGGAGAATGAAATATTCTTTGCCGGTATTGAAACAAAAGCTTTAGAATTTAAAAAGAAAAAAGGGTTAGATACTAAATTTGTTAAATTAGGAGATGCTATTTCTGATCTTGAAGTTAAAGGAAAAAAACTTATTACCTGCACAGATTCTCCAGGCTTTAAACAAATAAAGTACATTGAACCAGAAAACAAGAGCCCCTACCTTAAATTGATGAGAGAGGGAATTCAGAAAGGTACAATGCCAAATAGCTTGAGAATTCCTAACCATAAAAAGGAGACCCTAAAAAAATTTAAATACATTATAAAAAATACAGACAGAGGCTCTTCAGTACCACAAGAAGTTAAAGACAGATTTAATTTAAAAAAACAATGTCTAAACGTATTATGTCCAAATAAGTTATCCACAACAATAACAACTTTGCCTGATGATACGCTACATTATAGTGAGCCACGTATATTGACTGTTCGAGAAAATGCAAGATTACAATCATTTCCAGACTGGTTTGAATTCAAAGGAAAATATACAACTGGCGGGAATAGAAGGAAAATAGAGTGTCCTAGATATACGCAGGTTGGAAATGCAGTTCCTCCTTTAATGGCTGAAATACTTGGGTTATTCATAAAAGAACTTGCAGAAAGTGAGTTAAAAAATGAGTAAAACTCAAGAATTAAGTTTCATTGCAAATGCTGCGTTAAAAGATATCGTTGGTAGAGATTTAATTACAAACAGAAATTTAGCTTTAATTGAATTAATTAAAAATTCAAAAGATGCTGAGTCAGGTAAGGTCGAATTAATTTTTGAAAATACTAATGATTTAAATAATCCTAATGCTAAAATTATAATCCGTGATTTCGGTACAGGAATGACTTTTGAAGATATCAGAGACAAATGGCTTAATATAGCTTATTCTTCAAAAAAACATTCAAAAACAAAAACTGGGAAAGCTTTTGCCGGTAACAAAGGAGTTGGGCGTTTTTCATGTGATAGATTAGGTGAAAAATTAGAAATGTATACCATTTCACATGAAAAAGTAGGATATAAAGTTAATATTAATTGGAAGGATTTTGAAGTAGATAATGTTCATACACAAATTTCTGATCCCAAAATTATAATATCTGAAGTAAACATGAATGAATTATCTGAAATGTTTGATTCAGAAGATTTTATAAGTGGAACCTGTTTAATCATTTCAGGATTGCGCGATATATGGGACATAAAAGAACTAAAAAACTTAAAAAAAGAATTGGAAAAATTTGTAATTACCCCTTCAAGTGAAGTAGGAAAAGAAAAGTTTGAAGTCTCTTTATATACAAACTTTTTAAATGCATCTGAAACAAAAGAAATAAATGGAAAAATAGAAAATAAAATATTTGAACAATTAAACTTTAGAACAGCCTCTATAGCTGCAGAAATAGATGAGTTTGGCAAAGAAATTACAACATCATTATTTCATGATGGGAAAAGAATATTAACGATAAAAGAGAAAAATATTTATCCTGAATTAACAAATATTAAAACGAAATTGTTTTATATGGGAAGGGCTCAAAGAGTATTTTTTGGAAGAAAAATAGGATATGCAGCGCATGATTTTGGTTCTATATTTTTGTTCTTAAATGGGTTTAGGGTATATCCTTATGGTGAAGAATCAAATGATTGGTTAAAATTAGACCAAAGAAAAGCTCAAGGATATAATAGATTTCTAGGAACAAGAGAATTAATAGGCTACGTTTCAATTGAAGACTCTAACGATAAATTTAAACCAGTATCTGCAAGAGAAGGTCTATTTAAAAATGAGGCTTTTACGCAGCTTTCAATTTTAGAATTAATAGATGCTGAATACAAATATGGATTTATGAGTAAAGTTATTCGTAAGTTTGAAAAATTTGTAATTGAAGGTTTAAATTGGGATAAATTAATTACTGAAGAAAAAAATCAAAAAAAATTAGAAGAAAAACTGAATGAAGAAACAGCAGAATTTGTTGATAATAACGCTAGATTATTAAATACACTTTCTTCATTAGTTTATTTTGGAATCAAAAAAGATAACTTTATTTCAGTAGATTTTAATATAGAGTATTTTAATGAAATGTCTGAAAGAGAAGTTGAAGCGTGTAATATTTTTTACAATGAGATGAAAGACAAATTCGATATTAAAACGATTACTAATATAGTTGAAATAAATAAATTAATACCTAAAATAAATGAAAAAATAAAAGAACTTGAACGAGAGAAACAAGAAGCAGAAAAGAAAGCAAAAGAAGCCGAGGAGAAAGCAAAAGAAGCCGAGGAGAAAGCTGCAGAGGCAGAACAAAGAGCTGATGAAGCTGAAACAACTGTTGAAGAACAAAGAAAGACAATAGAACAAATTGAAAGCGAAAATCTTTTTCATAAAGCTAATGCTAGCCAAGATTCAAAAGCACTTAGGAATTTAATTCATAAAATAGTAATTGATGTTAATGGCATTAAAAATAAAATAGCTTCATATAGGCTTAAAAAAGACAAACGTGATTTGACAGATATGGATATCCAAGGATATATGAAGGCGATAGCGTATGCAACGGATTCTATTTTAAAAGTTGCAGAATTAGCAAGATCAAGAAATTATAAAATAAAAACTGGCAAAACAAAAGTTGAATTTGTTTCGTTGGTGAAAAATTACTTGCAACTTCTAAATGAAACAAAAATTTTTAGTGAGATAAATATTGCTGATTTTCTAAACGATGAATTGATAATCAATAAAGAACTAAAGCCATTAAATATTCTCATAATGATTGACAATATTATAAATAATTCAATAAAGGCAAACTCTAAAGAAATAACTTTTACTTTGTATAAAGAAAATGGACTGAAACTTAGAATAATTGATAATGGTGAAGGATTAAGCAAAGATACTGACAAAAATAAAATTTTTGAACGTGGTTATACAACTACTTCTGGGTCAGGTCTTGGATTAAGTCATGTTTCAGATATTGTAAAAGAACTGGGTTGGGAAATTAATCTTATTGAAAATTTAACAAAAGGCTTTGGCTTAGAAGTGGAGATTAAATGAGGTTAGAATATAATATATTATGGGTTGATGATGATACTGAAGGATTAGAAGATATTTTTGATCCCCATTTAAAGGGTTTTTTTGATGAATTAGGCTTTATTATGAATTTAAAAAGAGCCAAAGATGAAACAGAATTAACCCAAATTATTGAAAACAATAACAATTTTAATTTAATTTTCATGGATTATCATTTTGATAATGAAGACAAGGGGATTGTTTTTATTAATAAATTAAGAGAAAAAGGTATTTTTGCAACAGTATTTTTTTACTCAGCACAAACCTTACAAGAACTTAAAAATCTAGTTATGCAACAAGATATACAAGGTTTATTTTTATATTATAGACCCAACATATTAAGAGATATTGAAAAAATAAAAAAAATGATTCAATTTGATTTAACGAAAGACATAGATTTAAATGCCATGAGAGGTATTGCAATGGCAGAAGTTGCAGAAATTGATCACTATTTATTAGATATTATAAAATTATTGGAACATAATAATAAATGGGAAGAAATAGAAGATAATTCAAAAAATGCAAGAAGAAGACAGTGTTTTAAACATATAGACTGCATAAAAGATTCTGAAGAAAGAAAAAGATTAGATGATAGTTGCAAAATAGTTAATGCGATAAGAAATAAAGACTTTGAAAAATTAATAATAGATGATCCAGATAAAAGTAGTAAATTTTTTCCCAGTGGTCCAAGAACAGATTTTTTATGTGGATGCTTAACTTTAAAAGATATTTTAAATGAAATAGATAAAGATGCACTTGTAAAATTAAAGAAATACAAACAGGATGTCATTGAGATCAGAAATAAACTAGCTCATTATAAAACGCCCCCAGAAGTTGATTATATTCAATTAAGAAAAAATATTATATCTCACAAAGCTAATATTGAAAGTATTCTTGAAATATTAAAAGAACATTACTCAACAGTGCAATCACATACTTAATAGAATATGGTCTGTATTTAAATTTTTATTTTATTATTTTCAATAAATTTAAGAATTTTAAGTATTGTTGTCTCAAACCTATATTCTACATCGTGTTCCCAGACACGTAATATATTCCAATTATTATCTTTGTAATAGTGATTAATCTTCTTATCTCTTGCTATATTTGATTTCATTTTCTTCTCCCAAAATTCACAATTACTTTTTGGCATCTTAAAATGATCAGGGCAACCGTGCCAGAAGCAAGAATCAAGAAAAATAACTATTTTATATTTTTTTATTGCTATATCAGGAGTTCCTGGCAAGTCTTTTACATTGCGTCTAAACCTTATGCCGCTCTTAAATAGCTCTCGAGCCACTGCGTCCTCAATCTTGGTGCCCTTCCCTCTTATAGCACTCATTATCTTACTTCTTATTTCTTTTGAAAAAACATCTGGCATACACAAATCATCATGTAATCTTTTAAAAGAATAAACTACATAGGCTTGTCTAAAGAAAAGAGCAATTTTTAGTTTTGCAAAAATTACGAAATTTTTTTGTGACTCCGATAGATTAAGGCTATTTTGGGAAATTACCCCACCCAGCCCCCCTTAAATTTGAAACTCGTATTTGAGTTTCAAAGGAGGAAAGATTAATAGAATAAAACTTATTGCAAATTTGTTGCATTTTAGTTTTAATTCTTCTATGAAACAAAGAAATTATGACGAAAAGACTTTTGATAAAACATTATGTTTGTATTGCGAAGGTAGTGCTGACTCAAAAGAACATGTGCCTTCCAGAATTTTTCTAAATAAACCTTATCCTGAGAATTTACCAACTGTTCCTGCGTGTAAAAAGTGCAATGAAAGTTATTCTCTTGACGAAGAATATCTAGCTTGTATTATTGAATGTGCAAGATGTGGAACAATTGAAGTAGATAAATTAGAACGTGATAAAATCAAAAAAATATTAAATAGGAAAACAGCTTTATATGAAAAAGTTAAGGATTCTTTTTTAACTAAAGACAATAATCTATTTGTTAATATTGAAGCAAACAGGGTCAACAATATTTTAATTAAATTAGCTCAAGGGCATATCTTATACGAATTTAATCAATATGTAAAAGATGTAAGTCACATTAATATTATGTCATTTGCCGATTTATCTATTAGTGAAATTAACTATTTTAATGAAAATGAAGAATGCACAATAGCCCCAGACCTTGGCTGTAGGGCGATGGATGAAGGTTTTTATGTCATGTGTTCTGACACGACTGCAAATGGAATAACATCATGGCAATATGTAGGTAATGAGTCATACAGATATTTAACATATTATGATGAGGGGCATAGGGTTAAAATTGTAATTGCTGAGTTCTTAGCTTGTGAAGTGTACTTTAATGATTAATTAACTCCAAACGTCTTCCTACGAAGCATTAAGAATATTGTTCAATATATCAACACCTTTTTGGTGTGCTTCTGGCATAAGATGAGAATAAATATCTATTGTAATGTTAATTGAAAGGTTAGGGAGGTTACAAATAAGTTGCAAAAATTCCGATTAATCCTAAAGAAATATGATTAAAAATGCATATTAAAAACTGCCCGAATTCTTGTGTGCTAATAAATAGAGATAAATCCTGACAAAAGCTGAAAAGTGTTGCAAAGAGTGGCTTTATCTCCTCATAACCCGAAGGTCGTTGGTTCAAATCCAGCCTCCGCAACCAATTGATATAAAAGAGTTTTGACGATTTGTTAAAGCTCTTTTTTATTGCTCAAATTAGCAAGTATTTCAACTATAATTCAACACAGAGTAATTTTTACTATTAAATCATGGCCTTTATATGATTATAATGGGACACATAAAACCATAATGTCTGACAAATAAAACCATAAATTTTATTTATATAAATTGCTAAGTCGGAAATTTGAAATGAACCAGATAGAAATTTCAAAATAAAGTGATAAATTTTACTATTTTTGTCCTATACCTAAGCCCAATTTTATATTTTTAAATCTTCCGATAATTTGCCTTATGAGAAAGTGGGCGATAAAGTAAGATGTATCGCGGATGAAGTCCCATTTGAAATCCCTGAATCGTGGGAAATTATTCGTTTAAATGAAATTGGAATTT
>JAEYQN010000167.1 GCA_023409995.1 Cyanobacteria bacterium OH_CBB_238
ACCCTCTGTTTCCTTATTTTTATGCTTGTAGTAAGCACTAAATAATGCATAAAATATAATAATAAGAGCATACGGTACTAAATTTACAAGATAACTATCTATATTTTCTAATTGCAAGTATATGGCAATGGAACTTCCGAATCCATATAGAAGAGAACTTAACATTCCAAGTAACGCATTTCCAGATGCAATCGCATTGGTCGCCAATGCAATATAGCCACGTCCCGACACCATTCCCGATGTAAACTGATGTATATATCCCATGGATAAATAGCATCCTCCCAGACTTGTCAGGGAGCCGCTGATGAACAGGGCCTGATAGCGCACTTTGTTCACTTTGATCCCCACTGACTCTGCTGCTTCTGGCGCTTCTCCTACAGAGCGTACTTTGAATCCAAATTTTGTCTTTTTTAAAAGGATATAAATAACAATCGCTACCATAAATGACACATATGTCAGTACATTATGTCCCGAAAAAACACCGGAAAGAATCGGAATGCTTTTTATGATTGGGATATCTATATTTGGGAAATAAAGAGATGCCAGAGAATTACTGGTTGTTTTATCCCCGGTAACTGCAAATAGTAACATGGTGGAGCCTCCGCTGGCTGCAAGATTCAATGCAACACCTGTAATTACCGCATTCGCCTTCATATGTATAATGCAGTAAGAAAGAAACATGGTAAATGCAACCCCCATCATCCATCCTCCAAGAAGTCCGAGAAACAAATTTCCTGTGAATCCGCTGAGCAACACACCTGCTAATGCTGAAACAGTCATGCAGCCTTCCATTCCAAGATTTAATATACCTGCACGACTAGCAATCACCGCACCCAATGTCGCAAATAGAACAGGAGTCGTTGCTTTAAAAACTGTATACCAAAAACCTATTTTTAAAAACATATCCATGTTATTTACCTCCTTTTGCTAATTCATCCGTCTCCAAAATTTGGTTTGCAAGTGCTTCACTTTCCTCTTTTCGTTTTTTCAGACTATATAGAAAACGCTCAGAAGCAATTAACAGGATAATAATTGCCTGGATAACAGATAATATATCTTCATCTACAAAACCAGCTCTAGACATCAGTCTTGCTCCAATTCGAATATAGGAAATGAAGAACGCTGCCAGCGGTATCATGACTGGATTTTGACCAGCAAGAAGATTAATCAAAATTCCATCCCATACATAACTTAAGGGCTCTGTCCATGAAAATTTATTATATCTTCCTATCATCTCAATTGAACCACCTATTCCTGCAAAGGAACCACCAATGATTTGAGAAGATATAATAATGGAGCTTACATTAATTCCTGCATATTTTGCAAATTTTTTATTGGATCCCGTTATCTTCAATGCCTGCCCATATTTTGTTTTATTTATTAGAACGGATGCAATCATAACGACAGCGATCATAAACAAAAGACCCCAATGCGTACTTGTGCCTCTGAACATGGTACCAAGAGTTGCCGACTTTGCAAAATTTACAGAGTAGGAACCATTCGAACTATCCAAATAAAAATTACGGATAATCCAATATCCTCCATTGAAAAAGATATATCCCATCATTAAAGAGACTACCAACTCACTGGCACCAGTATACTTCCTGACAAAAACAGGAAGATATCCAATCAGTCCTCCGACAATCCCGCCTGCCAGAATAATGAAAGCCTGATGAATGATATTCGGCATTTGAAACTGGATTGCTATGACTGCCGCCGTAACTCCTGAAAAATAAAATGCACTATCCGCCGCTAAAGAAAACAAGCCTGATTTATGCATGATATTGATTGCAAGACCTGCAAATACAAGTGGTATCATTGCCTCTATCATATTGAAAAATGTTCGCTTTCCAGAAAGCAATGGTCCTATATAAAATTTGTATAGTGCCTCGCCCGTATGTCCTCCAGCACTTAACACAATAATGATCGCTGCAATGCCAAACGCAAGACCGATCGCGGCTGCAATTCTGATCACTTGATACCAGTATTTATTCCAAAAGCTGCTAATTGCGTAATTCATTTTATACCCCCAGTAATTTTTCTTTTGCATCTTTCTTTAACCCAAGCATATAATATCCGATTTCTTCTTCTGTCGTTTCTTTTACATCCTCTATGTAACCTGCAATACTTCCTTCACAGAATACGACGATACGATCGCTCAATGCACGTAATTTTGATAAATCAGAACTTACCAGTATCATTGATTTTCCTTGAGAACGCATATGAAGAATTTTTTGATAGATAAACTCTTCCGCACCGACGTCTACCCCTCTTGTCGGATGGTTTAGAATAATAACTTCTGCATTTTCTGTAAATTCCCGCGCAATAATTGCCTTTTGAATATTTCCTCCCGAAAGACTCTTCATGATTACTTTTTTATCCCTGGCCTTCACTTTATAATCACTTATGCACTTGTTACAATATTCATCGATGGCTTTTTTATTAAGAATTGAGAGTTTATTCGTAAATTTACTAAGGCAAGTTGCGATCAGATTATCTTCTATACTCATATTCAACGCACAACCATCCACACTC
>JAEYQN010000001.1 GCA_023409995.1 Cyanobacteria bacterium OH_CBB_238
CCGATTACTTCTGAAGGAACCGTTTGTGCAACTTTTACAACAATATTAATTAAAAAATATATCGGCCTTAAATTCAAAATTATACATAAGCCAATAGCTGAAAGGATTGTACCAATTATAATTATAATAAACCAACGCTTAATTTCAAGCCCTGGCAAAAGCCAGCCAGCATCTTTTGGCATCTTTATATCTTTATGTATGAATTTCAAATTAACTACCCTCTTCTATCCACTAATTTATACAAATAGGGATTTAAAATTAAACCCAACCAGAAACTTCAACTTTATTATAATTAACTGGCGATGGTTTTAATATTTCTACAGCTCTAGATGCTAATTCAACAGATGACTTATCCTTGCAAGCAAAATGAACAGTATCACACTCAACAGGCAAGAAAGCACCATTTGCAATCTTTATCTGCGAGGAATGAGTTATGGTTCTTATTCTATTTATAAGAATATCTTCGCTTAATTGTAGTGTAGAATCCCACTCTATTTTTCCTTCTTGGTTATAAGATTTGTCTAATAGAAATTCTCTAGCTACAACAAGCCCTGTTTCCTCAGCAACTTTATTTATACTATCGCCAAAAGCTCCATAATAAGTCATCCATCTGTCATATTTTTTGATGGCTTTGGCTATTGAGATAGCAAACTCATAATTTTCGTAAGCCATCTTATACATTGCACCATGAGGACGAACAAATTCAATATTTAACCCAAATGTTTTGGCAAAAGATGAAATGGCACCAAGTTGATATACAACTAGAGCTTCAACCTCATTAGCATCAAGGTTCATCGGGCGATTTCCCCCACCTTGGATATCAAAAAAACCAATATTCGCGCCTATTGCAACATTTTTTTCCTTACATTTAAGTAAAGCTTCCCGTATCGTCAAGGGATCTCCAGCATGTGCACCGCAAGCAACACCAACACTGCTCATATAATCCAAAAGTTCAAATTCGTATTCATTTTTATAAACACCAAATCCCTGAGCCACATCACTATTAAAGTCTATTGATTTGTTTGCCATCAAAAATCCCCTGATTCGTTTACACAAATCTATTATACCCCAATATAAATCTTAGTCTAGATTATATTATTTTATTGACTATAGTTTTTTTTTCATTAAATAAAAAATGTAATTCATTCAAACGGATGTGTTGAAAGGTAAGGATTTTTCTCATAATAACAATGTATTCGTGTATGGTGCCAAGATAGCGAGTAATTATAAATGATTCAAAGAAGATAAAGTCTATGCCTTTCAACTACCGATTACAAAAGATTCTTGATTTCAGAATCAGAAAAAAGGAAGAACAGCTTAGGGTTGTTCAAGAAGCCCAAAATGAATTATTAAGAATAGAAGGACTAATAAACGCAAACAATCAAGAAATAAGCGAAACACGAATAAATATGCGTAAATCAGATTTTATGATGATGGAGGCTTATGATAACTATTTACAACACTTATACAAAAAAGCAGATGAACTAGAAGTTGTAAGGCAAAATGCTCAAAGGGTTTTACAAGACGAAACCGAAAAACTATTTGAAATGGAAAAAGGAGTAAAGGTTCTAGAAAAACATAAAGAAAGAGCATTTGAAGTATATAAAGAAGAAGAAAAGAACATAGAACTAAAACGGTTATCTGAAGTTGCAATACAAAAGCACTTTGCAAAAACAAAAGAACTAAATGAAGAAGAATTAATTGAAGAACTAAAAATAATTGAAGGAGAATTTTTTAATGAAAGTTGAGTCATCAACAAAAACAGAAACAAAAGAATTAAAAAATAAAGAAACAGAAAAAGTTGATGAAGAATGTCTCTCACCTTGTAGTGACAATTTTAAAGATCTATTACTTACAAACAATATGCCTATACCCATAGAAATTTCGAACTCTTCACAAATTTCTGATATAAATGGATTTGGATTAAATTCTATATCTTCAACTAAAACTCAATTATCTGGAAGCTTAAAGAAAGCAGACTTCAATTATGACTCATTTACCATGGATAAAGATGATGCAATCTTCTTTGTTGACATGGTTAATAATGGACAATTTGCACTAAACATTCAAGGTGACACCAATGCAGCAGTAATGAAACTTGATGCAGCAAAAGAAATAACAACTTATAAATCAGCAAATGTATCAAAGACCTTGACTAACCTTATAAGTGATGCCTACAACACTCAAAAACCAGTCAGAATAGATTTTGATAACAACGTATCAGTAATCATGAAAATAGACAAATCTGGTAAATTAAGCGCAGATTTTATTCCAGGGGATAAAGCTGTGGAACAATACCTAAAAAACAACATATCTTTTTTACAACAAAAATTTGATGACTTAGATCTACCTTACAACGAATTAACCTACAGACAAAGTAAACAACAAAACAAGAAAAAAGACAAAGGAGAATAAATTCCGATGAATGATTCTTTTATTACAGCAATCAATACTCAAAAATCCACAACAAATTGGATTGATTCTCTTACCGAGAATTTAGCTAATATGTATACACCAGGATATAGAGAAAGCCAAGTAACATTCAAAACATTCTTGGATGGCTCTGATGCTGGAGGATATTTAAAAAATGTTGGACAAGGTAAATCTACACCTGGAACTTCAGACGAAAACATATTTTTAGAAGGAACTGGCTTTTTTTCAGTGCGAGACGAAAAAGGTCAAGTAGCTTATACAAGATTGGGTGAATTTAAGTTTGATGGTGAAGGTGTTTATCGCTCAAGCGATGGAAAAGCTGTTCAGGGCTATATTCTCAATGACAAAGGTGAAATAATGAAAGGCACAAAACCTGTTGATGCAGATATTTATTCTGACTCAGCACTAGAGGGTGGAAGTGTTTCAATACCAACAACAAACATTAAATTATGGATCGACCCGAATAATGGAAAATACCTTGGAAAATATGACGAATTTGAATTCAAGGGAGATGGTATTTTATACGGAAAAGCTGACAACGGAAAAGTTAAAACTCCATTATACAAAGTCGCCGTGATGAATTTTCATAATCCTCAAGCTTTATACGAAGTTAACCCTGGACAATTCATACAAACTGAAGAGTCAGGTAGCCCAGTTATAGGTAGAGGTGAGATTAGAGGTGGATTACTTGAAATGTCTAACGTGGATTTTAAGGCAAATCTTTCATACTATCAACAAGCCAAACTACAAATAACGGTTTCAAATAAGCTAATCTCAACAAATAAACAACTATTGCAACAAGCAATAGAACTTATGAGTAGCTAGGAAGGGATTTTTCTTTTTCAAATTTGGCGTTAAACTTGCTAAAATACTAATTTATTGTAAAGATAAATTAGTATTTTATTCTATTTATGTGAAGTTTTGAATATAATACTTATAATTAAATTGGGAATAATAGGGACAACGTAGCAACTGATATGAAAAACACTCAAGTAGAAAATACATTCAGTCCAAAAATGCTTAGAGATATGCTCAACATTGACAATAAAAAAATCCAAGAGTTGTGTAAATCCGCCTCAATAAAACCCCAAAAAGATTCTAGAGGATTAACCTACTTTACGAAAGATGATGTGGAAATTATGAAAAATTTGTCTGGTTCAAAAGCAGAAACTCTTAAAGCAAAGTTATCAATGATAAAAAACCAAACAACTGTAAATCCTATCGCTAAGCCTGAAGCCAAGGCTGCAATAAAATTGATGGAAACATTACAAAATCTAGAAAAAAATATTACAGATAAAATATCATCTATGATGGATGAAAAACTTGATGGAATGGATGATGTAGTCGTGGAACTCATTCGCTGCAAAACAGAAAATGAAACATTAAGATATAAAATTAATGAGTTAAACAAAGAAAATTACAACCTTAAGAATGAGATTTCCTCATTTAAAAATATTGCGCTAAATTTATATATGAAAAAAGATACAAATAACCAATAAATTTGTAAAGACTTTTGAGAGTATTATTAGCTTTGTAGCAATTTATACTATGTTAATTTTTTATTATTTATATAAATAATAAAGTAGAGTATTATGCAATTTATAAATACAATTCGAGATGTAAAAAGCAACTATTCAACCTATGATGAGTGGGAGCAAAAACAAGCAGACCTTCGCGTCAAGAAGGCTTATTTGGCTAAAAATATACAAATCCCACAAGATAAAGCAGAACTACTAGAAGCCAAAGCAAAAACCGTCATAAGAGCCACTGAGATGCTTGACAAACGGTCAGAAAACAATGCTGAACAAACGGAAATGACCACAGGATTATTGTTGACTGGTATTCTAGGAGCTTTTTCATTAGCCTTAAGTAGCCTAAACACAAGAAATTTCAAAAAAAATCTTACAAATGTTGAACAATCAATAGATTTTGGAAAAATGTTTGGTTCGAAAAAACAGTTAATAGGCATGGTTGTTCCTCTAGTTTTGGGCTCTGCTGGAATAATTTGGGCAAATGCAAAACAAAAAGAAGCGTCACGAATTGGAAGGTTTCAAGCAAAAAACAACGAATTAAAAGATATTAATAATTTTATTTTATACACACCTGAGCAAATAGAAGCAGCAAAGATTCTAGTTAAAAATTTACCTGATGAGAAAGACAACAAATCTCTAATCAAAGCTTTCAGAGAAATGAAACAATTATCTAAAGACAAAAAGGCATATACCGAATGGCTAAAAGACCGAATATCAAATGATAATGAGGTAAAACAGCTCTCTAACATAACATTTACAGACGCACAGATTAAGCAAGGTAATGAAGATAAAGAGCTAATTGTAAGCATAGTGAAAGATGTCAACATAAAAGCAGAAGAATATTCTGAAAATCTCGAAAATATGTATGATACATTATCAATGAGCTCATTTATAGCAACATTACCTTTAACTTTTGGTTTAACAAAGCTGCTATCAAAAACAAAAAAACTGCCAAATGGAGTTCCAAAAGCAGCAATCAGCATATTAGCTTCATCCCTGGTGACATTAGGGATTGCATCCACAGGAACCCGAGAACAGAAAACAGCAGCAATGGTTGGGCGATTCAAAGCAAGAAAAGAATTATTGGAAAATCCAGCACTACTAAGCTATTTTTCAAATGAAGAGCTAGAAAAAGCTAAAGACATAAAAGCAGAAGAAACAAAAATAACCTTTGGAAAAAAACTAAAAAACAGCTTAGGCTTTTTGACTTCATATAATAAAGACAAAAAAGAATATAATAAATACATAAAAACAGAACAAAAAGAGAATGAAAAAATCCGTAAAGCGCTTTCATCTAGTGCTATATCAGAATCTCAAGTAAATAATGCAAAAAATTTGCAAGAAAAAGTTTTCAACACTTTTGACGAAATTGATGAGATGTCGCAAAGATATTCTGAAGACGTAGAAGCAGGAACTGAGATAGCCAAAAACCTAGTTTCATCAGCAATCGGTACGGTTTCCACCTTGTTATTAGCATTACCACCAATTTTGTTAATTAAGGGACGGCTTCCTATTCACAAAATAACAAAAATGTTATCCAATATCTCTTTAGATAAATCTTCATCAATAAAACAATTAATTGACGAAGCATACTCAATAATAAGTTCAAATAAAGAATTAAAAAAAGCTTTTAACAATGCCATTTTAGAAGAAGACTCACGAAAAATGGTTATGAATGACGCAAATCTTGCACCAATTATGAAAAAATTGAAGGAAGAAGCTTTACATATTATTGAAAATTTAAAACCTGGAGAAAATATAGAAAAGGTACTGCAAAAACATTTTAAACAAGGCTTTATTTCAAAAGGAATTAGAAACGTACTAGGAGACATTCTCAAAATCAAAACAAAAATGGATTTTGATACAACCAAAACTTTACTTGGTAATGGCTTTGTTTCAAGAAGTATAGAAGAAAAACTAAAATTTAACTATAACAACTATAAATCGCTTTTCAATGCACTGATTATAGGGTTTGCACCAATAATGGGAATCACAATGGGTCTTCCTTTTGCATTTTCATCTTGGTTAACAGGAATACAAAAAAAAGCAGGCAAAATTGGTATTATGAAAGCAATGGAAACATTAGATGACCCAAGATTATTTGTAGATAAAAATACAAGCACACCAAATAAAAGTATCGAAGAGAAAAAAAATAGTGATAAAACCACAAGTTTGATTGAATTGTACAGCAGCAACTAAATTTAATCTATAAATTCCACATCAACGACGTTTAAATTTTCATCCCACTTAACTCTACTATTATTAGAGAGATTATGATAGTTTAACTGATTTGTAGAAGCCATTTTTATCGCATCATCAAAGCTAGCAATATTTTTATGCACGATATTCTTAACAATATCATTTAATAGTAAAACACTTCCTGCTAATGTTCCATTTTGATTTATAGCAATACTTTCTTTTTTATATATAGTTTCTGAGCAAAACTCCATTTGGGTAAGCGTAGAGTGAGCTATTGGCAATGAATCACTAATTAAGAGAATTTTATTATCAGGTTTTATCTTTAACGAAAGGCGCAAGACATCATCTACCACATGTGTACTATCAGCAATAAGCTCAACAAAGATATCATCATTTATAAGGGCGCTTGTAGCAGTTGACTGTTTTTTGTGATCGACAGTCCCCATTGCATTGAACAAGTGGGTAACTTGATCACACAAAGACAAATCTACAGATAAAGTGTGCCCAGCTGAAACTTTTACTCCTCTTGACCGAAGATAATTTGATAGTTGCATTTCTTCATCTTCATCAGGAGAAATGGTTACTATTTTTATAATTTCGTCTTCTATGTGTTTATAAGCATCAATTGAGGGCTTTATTATTAGCTCTTCATTATGTATACCTTTTTTATTTTTGGTTATAAATGGCCCTTCAAGATGCACACCAACAATTTTCGCAGAATGTATAGTCTGCCTTGCCTTAGCCTCTTTTATGACATTTATCTGCTTTTTTAAATTTTGTAATGAGTCAGTAACTAAGGTTGGAAATATTTGAGTAACACCGTTTTTTACAATTTCTTCAGTCAGAAATAAAAGTTCAGTAACAGAACAAGTAGAAAAATCCACCCCAAAAGCACCATGAAAATGCTGTTCAATTAAACCATTTGAATACAATGTAGTCATTATAACCTCAACGAATCAATTGCCACTTTATAATTACCTGAATTATATATATAATTTCCTGCCACTAGGGCATTTGCACCTTTTTCAAGACAAACTTTTGCTGTTTGTGCATTTATGCCACCATCAACTTCGATAATTAATTCGTGTGGTGAATGCTTTCTTATTTGCGCTATTTTTTCAGCACAGTCCAACATAAATTCTTGCCCGCCAAAGCCGGGTTCCACAGTCATTACTAAAACAAGGTCCAAAAAAGGAAGATATTCAAATATCTCTAAAGGATTTGTTTTAGGTTTTATAGATAAACCTACCTTAACATTATATTCTTTTATTCTTGAAATTAGATTTCTTGTTTTTTCTCTTGAAGCTTCGTAATGAATAGTTATAATATCAGCACCCGCAGTTGCAAAATCATGAATATACAAGTCCGGATTATCTATCATTAAATGTACATCCAAAGGAATACTCGTAACTCTCTTTAGTGCCTTCACAACTGGCGCACCAATTGTTATATTTGGTACAAAATGACCATCCATAACATCAACATGAATCCAGTCAGCGCCTGCCTTTTCTAATTCTTTTATATCCTTAGAAAGATTTGCAAAGTCTCCAGATAAAATTGAAGGAGCAACTATAACTTCTGACATTTGCCACCTACAATCAACCCTAATTTTATACTAGCTTTTAATGCAGCATCCTTTTCTGCATCTTTTTTTGATTTACCAGTTCCTATGCCTAGAACTTTACCTGAATACTTCACTTCAATAACATAAGATTTATCATGATCCTTGCCTTCTTCTTTGACAACTTGATATTCCGGCAACTCTTTAGTTTGTGATTGTGTATACTCTTGTAATAAAGCTTTTACATTGTAAACACACATGTTTGAGTCTATATCATCCACATACTGGTCATATAGCTCAACTAAAAAATCATATATTTTATCTACTTGCCCATCTTCATATAAAGCACCGAGGAGAGCCTCAAAAACGCAAGCTAAAATTGAAGGTCTTTGTCTCCCCCCAGTTTTTTCTTCATGTGGACCTAAATTTATATAGTCAGGAATACCCAATTCTAAAGCCAATTTAGATAAAAATTCATCACTAACAATTATGCCTCTGATTTTAGTTAACTGACCTTCTGGATAGGATGGAAACTTTTTGAATAAATATTTACTAACCAACAACTTTAAAACGGCATCACCAAGAAATTCAAGTCTTTCATAGTGCTCTGTATTTGTAAGCGCATTTTCAAAAACATAAGAACTATGCGTCAAGGCTTTATCTAACAGAACATAATCATTAGCCTCAAACCCTATTTTAGCTAGGAAATTTTTAATTTTACTTTTTCTAGAATCCGATAACATGAGCAACCTTCTTGAGAACATCTATCATGCTATAAAGTAGATAACTATCCGTAACAAAATATTTCAAATAGTAATAAGCAACCGGAGCACTGAAGAGGTAACTGTCAGCTCTATCCAAAAAACCACCATGCCCAGGCAATGAAGCACCTGAGTCTTTAACACCTGCATCTCTCTTTATTAATGATTCTGATAAATCGCCAAACTGAGCAAATACAGTAATTAACAAACCAACAATAATTGAATGATACCAAGCTAAATTTATAAAACAACCAATAACAACCGACGTTACTATAGCACACACTCCACCGGCAACTGCACCCTCTACGGTTTTCTTAGGGCTTATTACTTCTGCTAATTTTGTTTTACCATATTTAGATCCAAAATAATAAGCACCAATATCTGTCATTAAAATAACAAAAAACAGCATAAGAAGATAATACATACCAGCATTAAAATGCCATCTGAAAAAACCAAGACTATTTGAGCCTAATTGCCTAATCAGTATGATGTAGCAAGGCAACCAGGTAAAAGTAAATCCTAAAATAGTTGTTGCAACATTTGCTATATATGGTTGACGACCTCTAAATAATACAGCAAGAAATGAAGCAATTATACCACCAGCAAGCACGAGTGGTATCAACTCAAACAATCCAACACTTGTAAGTACAGTTAACAAGAGGCCTACTGTCAATATAACTTTAAAAAACGGCAAAAATCCTTTATTTTTGAGGATATCTACGTACTCTTTTGAACCAAGATATATAAAAGTTAAAATTAACAACAATAAAGCCAATCCGCCTCTTACAACGCAAAAAAGCACAATGATAGAAACAACAAAGCCTGTTATTATTCTTAATTTACTGTTTTTTAAAGAATTAACAATACCCACTATACGGTTAATACCTCTTTTTCTTTTTCAGCTGCCAAATCATCAACAAGTTTAATATATTTATCTGTCATTTTTTGAATTTTTGCTTGATTGTCCTTAACAGCATCTTCAGGAAGGTTATCTGATTTCTCTATTTTTTTAAGATCATCAACCATATCACGTCTAACATTTCTTACAGCAACTTTTGCCTCTTCCGCAATCTTTTTAACATCTTTTGTGATTTCTTTTCTTCTGTCAGCAGTTAATGGAGGAAAAGTAAGCCTTAATACAGAGCCATCACTATTTGGGGTGATACCAAGTTCTGCCTTAATTAACGCTTTTTCTATTTCTTTCATAATTGATTTATCGAATGGAGAAATAACAAGTGTTGTTCCGTCTTGAACGGTAACCTGAGACAGTTGTCTTAACGGGGTAGGAACTCCATAATAGTCAACCGAAACTTTATCAAGAATCAATGGATTTGCTCTACCTGTTCTAATCCCTGCAAATTCTTTTTTTAGTTGCGCAATTGACTTTTCCATTTTTTCTTCGCCAAATAAAAATAATTCTTCCAGTGACATATTATCCTCCTACATATGTTCCTATTTTTTCACTACCTAAAATTTTCATTATACTTCCCTGTGCCGCAAAATCAAAAACAATAATTGGAATTGAATTTTGCTTACATAATGCACATGATGAGGTATCCATTACCTTCAAACCTTTGACGATTATATCATCATAGCTGATATTCTCATATTTTTTTGCATTTGGATTTACTCTAGGGTCATCAGAGTAGACTCCATCTACACCATTTTTTGCCATTAACATAACTTCCGCATCTATTTCTGAAGCTCTAAGCGCGGCAGCAGTATCAGTTGTAAAGAATGGATTTCCTGTACCAGCAGCAAATATAACAACTCTGCCTTTTTCCAAATGTCTGATTGCTTTAAATCTGATATAAGGCTCAGCAATTTTATCCATATCTATTGCGGATTGAACCCTACAAGACACATTTAACTTACGTAATGCGCTTTGTAATGCAATCGCATTCATAACCGTTGCCAGCATACCGACATAGTCGCCCGAAGCCTGATCCATGCCCAATTTAGCACTATTTTTCATTCCTCTAAATATATTTCCGCCACCAACAACAACGGCTATTTGAGCCCCAGCATTATGTGCTTGCTGAATTTCTTTTGCCATCATTTCTACAGGTTTTTGATCTATACCAAACTCTTGATCACCCAACAAGGCTTCACCGCTTATTTTTAGCAAAACCCTTTTATATTTCAATTTTTCCATTGACACTTTCCTATAAAACTCCTACATCCATTATACAGGAAACTTAGTTTAATAATACAGTTTATAAGATTTTTTTTATAACTTGAGAAACATTTGCTGAAAATCGTTTAACTGTTTCAATACCTTCAATATCATTTAAGACATCGCCTTGCTTAACGCCGAAAACAATATTCCAATAAGTTGAACCAGGAACAATCATGTCATTCATAAGATAAAACATTAGCAACTCTGAATATGTTGTTGTCAAACCACCTCTTCTACCAACAGCTATTGGGCCGCCAACCATCCAAGATAAAATATTATTCTCTAATCTCCTTGAGACATATCCAATTCTTTGAAGAGCGCACATTAAGTCACCTCTTGCTGCCCCAAAATAAACAGGAGTTGCAACAATAAAACCTTTAGCCGACTTTAACTCTTCAATAATTTCATTCACTCCATCATCATTATAAACACACCTTTTTAGATCAACGCACATATTGCAAGCAACGCATGCCCTTATATGTTTCCCCTTTAAAGTCAAAATTTTAGCTTCTAAGCCTTCTGATTCAATAACCTTTCTGCATTCGTTCAAAACCAATTCACAATTGGAATCTTTCCTTGGACTTGCTGACAACAGAATAACTTTTTCCATACAAAACCTCATTTACATTCATTGTAACTCTGATTATATCATACAGAAAAGCACACCAGCTAAGTTAACTGATGTGCTTTTTTATTTTTAAAACACCTTATACTTCGATGTACTCTTTCAAACGCTTGCTTCTGTTTGGGTGTCTCAATTTTCTAAGAGCTTTAGCCTCAATTTGCCTGATACGTTCTCTTGTAACGCCGAATAATTGTCCAACTTCTTCAAGAGTTCTTTGTCTTCCATCGTCCATACCAAATCTTAAACGGAGAACATCTCTTTCTCTTGGAGATAACCCGCTTAAAACCTCTGCCAAGTCCTCTCTTAAAAGTTCTTGGGCAACTGTTTTTACAGGAGCATCAGCATCTTTATCTTCGATAAAATCACCCAACCTAGAATCTTCTTCTTTACCAATCGGAGTTTCAAGAGATAAAGGCTCTTGAGCAACTTTTATGATTTCTCTTAATTTGCTGATTGAAATATTCATTTCTGTAGCAAGTTCTTCTTCAGTAGGTTTTCTAGAAAGCTCTTGCGCTAATTTTCTTGTTACTTTTTTAAGTTTATTTATCGTTTCAACCATGTGAACAGGAATTCTAATAGTTCTTGCCTGATCTGCAATAGCTCTTGTTATTGCTTGTCTAATCCACCAAGTTGCATACGTAGAGAATTTATAACCTCTTTCGTGGTCAAATTTTTCTGCAGCTCTTATTAAACCAAGGTTTCCTTCTTGGATAAGATCTAAGAATAACATTCCCCTACCAACATATTTTTTTGCAATACTTACTACAAGCCTAAGGTTAGCTTGCACAAGTTTTCTTTTAGCAACAGCACCAGCGTTTCCACCTTCGATTATTTTTCTTGCCAAATCAATTTCTTGATCTGCTGTTAATAGTTTGATACGTCCTATTTCTCTAAGATACATTCTAACAGGATCATCTATAGAAATGCCTCTTGGCAATAATGCATCCGAGTGCTCTACAGCAACTTCGTCTTCTACAACATCATTTGAAAATATGTCTTCATGTTCAATAGAATCAATAATTTTAGAACGGTCAGCACCTAGCATAACATCAAGGTTATCGCCATTGATTGTTTCAGTTTCTGTCATAATGCCAATTCCTGCTGAAGAGGAATTAGACTCAGTCATGTCATCTTCGATAACGCTGACTACTGACATTTCTGAAATTCTTTTTCTGCTCATTAAGTTATTCTCCAGTCTTTAGTTTGTTTTTAATCTTTTCTCTGAGTTGTATCTGATATTGCAGCGATTCTAAATCATCATCATTGGCTTGCTTATATTGCTGCCTTAATTTTTTCTTTTCAAGATTTGAATGGTGTTGCTCTATCGTTCTAATATTTTCATATACAACAGCTTTAAAATCCTTATCAGATAAGTCTTTAAAGCTTTCTGACAAATATACCAAATCCGTAATTATTTCTTTTAAATCATTATCCTCAACAAATTGAGTGTACAGGGCACCAATTAATTTTTCTACATTATTTACCTGATATATCAATTTGTCAATTGCGTTTCTTAGGATAATTAACTTTTCATTATCAAAATTTACGTTTTTAACTATACTTGAAAGAGTGGGAAAGTCGAGATGACTCTCTTCTATTAAATAGAGACTCAATAAATTTTTTTGCGCCTTTTCCAATGTATTTGAAGTTTTTGTTACAATTTGGTTTTGTTTTTGAAACGGCAGGCTTTTTTGACTACTGTGTTTAACTACTTCCTTTGACAACGCTACTTCATCTATACCCAATTGGCTCGCAACGAGCTTTATATATTCATTTTGAACTATATTATTTTCAATTTCCTCGAGTATAGGAATGATTTTTTTAACCAATTTTACTTTGTCTGTAGGAGAATCCGCCTCTGATTTTTCCTTCAAAACCTGATTGATTTGAAAATCAATCAGCAATGGGGCAGAAAATACGTGTTCTTTATACAATTCTACTCCAAACTCTCTAATATACTCATCTGGATCTTTTCCCTTTGGAGGAGTTACGACCCTAATTTCACATGAATATTTGTCGTTACTAAAAGATGAATAATTTTCATCAAACATTTTTATATTACCCAGTCCTTCGAAAGCCTCTTTTATTGTAACAGCACCTCTATCAGTGGCTTTTTGACCTGCCGAATCAGAATCAAATGCCAAATACATGCGTCTTGATTGACTATATTTTGCTATTAATTTAACGTGGTCTGGTGTCAATGACGTACCACACGAAGCAACACAATTTTTTAAACCTGCGGCCTGAGTTGATATTACGTCAAAATAACCTTCCATTATTATTACTGAATCATTATCTTTTATTGAATCTTTTGCTTTGTGTATTCCATATAATACCCTGCTTTTGTTGTATACCGATGTATCAGGAGAATTAAGATATTTAGGGTTTTGTCCTTCTTCAGTTGCCCTTGCACCAAAAGCAATTACATCAGCTGCCTCATCAAAAATTGGAATCATTATCCTATTACGGAATCTATCAACATACCCTTTTTCATTTTCTCGTTTTATAACAAGGCCAGCTTGTTCAAGAATTTCTTTATCATATTTTGACCCAAGAGCTGATTGCAGAGAATCAAAAGACTTCAGTGAATATCCAAGTTGATATTCTTTTATCACCTCATCTGTAATGCCTCTTGCATACAAATAATCTAATGCCAACTTAGCATCTTGAGACGAAAGTAATTGCATAGTATAAATATTTGCAGCATCTAAAAGTGCTTGCTTAATTTTCTGCTTCTTTTCGCCGAAATCTTTCGAATTAGCATAACTTGTGGGAACTTCAATGCCAAAAGATTCTCCAAGATCTTTAATTACTTCCCCGAAGGATTGTCCGTTAGTCTTCATTAAAAAGCTAATAGCATCTCCACCTTCACCACAACCAAAGCACTTATAAATACCTTTTTGTGGATTAACCGAAAAAGAAGGTGTTTTCTCTTTATGAAATGGGCAACAACCCCAGTAATTTGCACCAGATTTTTTTAGAATAACTCTACTCTGTACAACATCTAGTATATCAAGCCTATTCTTTATTTCCTCAACTGCATCACTGTAAGTTCTATTGCTCATACTGTTTTTTATAATCCATTCATTTTAGCTAATTTTAACAAGAACTCATCATGACTTGTTATCTTTAAAGGCATTGGTAAAAATATTTCTTCAAATTTCATTAGAGCGTATCTATCAGTCATGCCTGATATGTAATCAGCAGCGGTTCTTTCAATTAAAAGTCTATCTGACTGGTCAAACTGCTTTTCCAAAAGTGAACAATAGTATTCAAACAAACGCTTAATAAGGTTTTTTGCCTTATCTTCCTCTGACTTTGCTATAGAATTATAATAAACATGCTTGAACATCCAAGCTCTCAATTTCACAAGATAATGTGAACATTCTTCAGACATAATTATTTCAGGTTTATCAAAACTATTTTCTACGATATCATAGACCATCTTAGACAACCTTGCACCATGAGAGAGAGAAAAAAAGGCTACACAATCTTCTGGTAACTCAGATTCTAAAATTACTTTAGCTCTTAATGCATCTTGAATATCATGGTTAATATAAGCAATTCTATCCGCAATTTTAACAATTTGTCCCTCTAGTGTTATTGGTAAATCTTTTCCTGTGTGCTTCAAGATTCCATCAAGAGTTTCTTTATTAAGATTCAAGTCTTCAATATGAGTTACAACTCTAATACTCTGTTCATTATGTTTATAACCTTCATGCATAATATCGTTTAAAACAGATTCCCCACTATGACCAAATGGCGTGTGCCCCAAGTCATGTCCAAGGGCAATTGCCTCAGTCAAGTCTTCATTTAAGTTTAATGCTTTTGCTATTGTCCTTGAAATTTGAGAAACTTCAAGCGTATGAGTCATTCTAGTTCTGTAATGGTCGTCATTTGGAGAAAAGAAGACCTGGGTTTTATGTTTTAACCTTCTAAACGCCTTACTGTGAAGGACTCTATCTCTATCTCTCTGAAATTCGGTACGAATACTACACAATTCTTCAGCCCTGCTCCTCCCCAAAGTTTTAGAACTTTTGGCAGCATAAGGGCTAAGAAACATTATTTCACGCTCTTCCAGCTTTTCCCTAATATACATATCCGAATCTATTTTGTTTTGAACACTCATTATTATATCCTGCTTGATACATACTTATTCTATAGCAAAAGTAGGAATAATGATAACCAGTCATTATAATTATATTTAAAATTTTAATAATATTTAGTACTCTAGGGTTGATTAATTGTTTTCTTTAAATTATTATTCCTATATTCGAATTAGTTCGAAGATATGTGCTAAATTATAAAAATAATATAAATTCGAAAGGAAATAACAATGGCTACACAATGCGATGTATGTGGAAAAAAATCTTTAAAAGCAGCTAAAATATCATTTTCACATAAACAACATGTTCATAGACAAATGCCTAATCTTCAATCAGTAAAGGTTAGTGTTAACGGAACAGTAAAGAAATTATCTGTTTGTACTTCTTGTATAAGAGCTGGAAAAGTTCAAAGAGCAGTATAACTCCAAATCTTTAAGTAAAAAAAGAGAGCAAATGCTCTCTTTTTTATTTGTATAAAAAACATAACTTAATCAATAATAAATAATTCTTTTATATTTGCCGCATGCCAATGTCAAGCAAAAAAAGCAATATTATTAACCTAAATTCATTAAATTTCCTTCATTAACGATTGTAAAAACTATTTTCACCACTTGTATTGGGGGGCATGGTCAATTGCAAAAATAAATTAATATTAAGTTCCTTGTAAAGCATGTTCTATCGTTCTAGGATTGATAACAAGTTGAGAGAAGGAAAATTAAATAATTTGGTGAGAGAGGTGATGGCTTAAGCTTTCGATAGAGAGTGGTTACTAGACAAATAAAATGACTATTAATTAAAAATCCGAATATAGATATAAATAGTTTACATTTATATAGCTATAGATTGGGATTCGGAGAAAAAGTTTAAACACAGGGAGTATTTTGAGTAGAGAGTAAGGAATTTACTGGAGTAGGGGAAATAAAAAGATTTAGTTGGGAGAAAATCAACAAATGTTCTGTAATATACAGAACTTTTTTTTATTATTGTGTACAATTTTTACTATATACTATTTATTTAAAATTAAGAATAGCCTGACAGAGGGAAGACTTTATGAAAAGAGCGATTGTTATAGTTATAGACTCAATGGGCATTGGAGCATTACCAGATGCAAAAGAATTTTTAGATTTAGAATCTTGTAATACCATATGCAACATTGCCAATAGCGTTGGAGGACTTAATGCGCCAACCCTAGGAAGATTAGGTCTTGGAAATCTAGCAAACATAAAAGGAATAGAGCACAACCCATCAGCAATTGCACAATATGGGATAATGCAAGAAACATCGAAGGGCAAAGATACCACAACTGGACATTGGGAGATGATGGGACTCATCCTTGAAAAACCATTTAAAACATATCCTGATGGTTTTAATGAACAAATATTAAACGACTTTGTGAGTGAAACAAACTGTGGTGGCTATCTCGGTAATTGTGCATCTTCGGGTACCAAAATTATTGAAGATTTACATGAGAAACATTCAGAAACAAAATTTCCAATTATATATACAAGTGCGGATAGTGTCTTCCAGATAGCAGTAGATATAGACATTATACCAATAGAAACACTCTATAAATATTGCGAAACAGCACGCAAAATATTAGATAATGGCTACAATGTTTCAAGAGTTATAGCAAGACCTTACAGAATAATAGATGGCAAACCAACGAGAATTTCCTCGCTTAGAAGAGATTATTCAGTTGTTCCTCACAAAGATACTTTCTGCAATGAAGTTTTAAATAATAACGGGCTTGTTATTGGTATTGGTAAAATTGAAGATATATTTGTAAAGTCAGGCATTTCGCATGCCATTCATACAGGTTCCAACACAGAAGGACTGGAACTAACATTAAAAGCTATCAAGAATGATTTAGATAAAACTCAGTTAAAAATACAAAATTGTACAGAATCACCAGACAAAGAATTTATATTCACCAACCTTGTTGACACAGACATGTTATTTGGCCATAGGAACGATATAAAAGGTTACGCAAATGCCATAGAAGAAATAGATGCTTTTCTTCCCCGAATATTAACATCTCTGAGAGATGACGACATGCTTATCATAACAGCAGATCATGGCTGTGACCCCACAGTACCGGGCACAGATCATACAAGAGAACAAGTTCCTGTCATTGTTTATCACAATAAAATAGAACCTAAGCACATAGGAGTAACCGACTCTTTTACCTATGTTGCTGATGTGTTAAGAGATTGGTTGCTAGAATAATATAAATAGTCATATGGTGAAATAATTATTTTTTTGCTATAATTTAGCTCGAAATATTAAATTATTTCTATAAGGTGGTAAATAAATAAGGAGAAAGACATGAACGTAAAAATCGAAGATGGTTGTATAGCTTGTGGCGCATGCGAATCTATATGTGATGCAGTATTTTCAGTAGAAGATATAGCAGTTGTAAACGCTGATGCTGTAGCTGGAAATGAAGATTGTGTTAAAGAAGCTGCTGATGCTTGCCCAGTAAGCGTTATTGTTGTTGAATAAGCAATAAGAATATAATAGAACTGCCTCAATTTGAGGCAGTTTTGTTTTAGGATCGTATTGATGATAAGAAATGCAAACAAGATATTTAAAGAGTTAAGAGCGGCAAATCTTCCACAGACTGAATTTGTTAAATTCAATGAAAATATAAAAAACCCATATATAGTTCTAATAGGCTGTATTCTTTCTCTACGTACAAACGATAAAACAACATACCCGGCAACATTACGAATGCTGGAATTAGCAAAAACACCAGAAGAAATGTCTAAAATAAGCGTTGAAACTCTTGAAAAAGCCATTTATCCAGTAGGATTTTATAAAACTAAAGCAAAACAAATTATAGAATTATCAAAAGAACTCTATACTAAATATAATTCTATTGTTCCAAATTCAATAGAAGAGCTAATAAAGTTTAAAGGAGTAGGGCGCAAAACTGCTAATTTAGTCTTAGCTAAAGGCTACGGGCTTCCAGCTATTTGTGTTGACGTGCATGTTCACAGAATATCAAATAGGATGGGTCTTGTTAAGACAAAAAGCCCAGATGAAACAGAATTAGAGCTAAAAAAAAATCTACCCCTTAAATATTGGATAGATTCAAATACCCTATTAGTAACATTTGGTCAAAATATCTGTAAACCGATTAATCCCAAATGCCCTTCCTGTTCCGTTAAAAGCTACTGTGACCTTTATAAGTCTAGCTTTTAACAACACTTGATACAAAATTCATAATTCCAAAAATAGAATCTTTGACAAATGATGTAGCTAATTTTGAAATAGGCTGACTATCAACGTAGTCAAATGCTACATAGATAGGGTCAACTGAATTTCTAAATCTCATTCTAGAATCATTTTGATCAAAAACTTCAGAATTAAATGAATTATTATTATTTTGATTAGCTTGTCTTCTTAATGATGAAAATTGACCATTTCCACCTGAATTATTTTGTGTGTTTGCTGCTGCTGCGATTGACATATCTCTAGTTCCTTGATTACTCTCTATGTATATATAAAGTATATATTTTAAAATTAATTGCTTTTTTATTAGCTAAATATTAAGAGTTGTAAATATATTATAGAATATTGAAATAATCCTGTTTCTCAGCTCTAACAAATATTTCGCATTAAAAAAGGGTGATATTAATCACCCTTTTAATCAAATTTTATTTATCTAATCAAGTAGTTGTTCTAGTATAGATGCATTTTTAATTGCTAATGTGTTATCTCTAACTTGGTTTCTGTGAATGTATGTTCTTAGCGCTTCTCTAATTAATTCACTTCTAGAACGATTTTCGTTATCTGCAACTTTGTCAATTTCCCCTAAAAATCTTTCGGGCATTGAAATTAGTACTCTGGCCATAATGTCTCCTTTGGTTAAATTTGTTTTATCTGCTCTTGTTTTTATAAACGAAAATAGAAAATAAAAATTGACTACGAAGTATATATTCAATAAATATTTAGCAATATTTCTTAACACTTAATACCCAAAACATAGTCCATACTTAAATGTAATGAAATAAATTTTCTGTGTATCCATCTTATTAAGAAGGTAATTATACAACCTTTAAGAGAACGTCTATGATAGTTTACCAATAGAACAACTAATTATTTCTTATATGGTAATGTAAAGATTATGTAACATCTGCAAAAAAAAATTAAAGATTTACTCAAATAATACAGATATTAATAATGTAAGTAATAGGGTATGGGTACATCTATGATTATCAATGACATCAAGAAAAAACTGGCAGAAGTTTTAGGACTGGGGACGTCTTCAAACACAGTTGAACAATTACAAAGCAATTTTGCTAATAGTATTTTTGAAGGTGACACAAAAGAAGATTATGTTAACTCCATTATGAGTGCTAATTCCATATTTGCTGGTTCTGTGAGCAAAAATGAAATACAAAACCTCGCTGAAGACTATTTTGATTCAATAGATACAAATAATGATGGAAAAATTCAGTCAACTGAAGTTGAAACTAAGTCATCATCTTCTTCATCAAAATCTGGTAAATCTGCAACTCAAGCAGATTCAGTAATGTCCTCTGATGATTTAGATGGAATAAATCTAAAAAGTTTCAAAGATTTATTTGCAAAAGATAGCAAATTAGTTTCATCAAATAAAAGTTTACAAAATGCGATAAGCCAAGATTCAAATGGAAGCCTCTACAATTCTGCGTTAGAAGGATATTTTAGCTCAGTCGATACTGATGGAGATGGCAAATTAAGCAAAGATGAATTAAGTAGTATTACTGGACTAGATGGGGATTCATCAAGCGTTTCCGATCTTGAATTAAAATTCATGCTGTCTTCAATATCTACCGGACTATATGAAGGTCTAGGAAATAAAGCCAGAACTGAGAACGAAGAAGCTGCAAAAGTTGCAGCCAAAGAAGCTGCCAGCAAAGCAGCATCGTCCGGCGGCTCATCCAACTCAGGTGCAGTAGGCGGAAGCGGATCATCAGGTGGTAGTGGTAAAAGCAGCGCCTCATCAGGAAGTAAAAACAGTTCAGCTGCTTCTAAACCAACAACAAAAGAAGATATACAAAAAGAAATAGAAACAAAAGAAACAGAAAAAGGAGAAGTAAAAACAAAATCAGAAGAAGAAATCAAAGACATAGAAACTGAAACTGATAAACAAGTAAAAGAATCTATGGAAAAGAATAAAGTCGATGAAAAATTAAAAAAGGAGTACGAAGAACAAAAACAAAAACTTGAACAAGAAATAACAAAACAAAATAGTGAAATAAATACACAAACAGGAATTATACAAGATTGTAAAGCAACAATTAGTGCAAAAGAAAGCGCTATAAGCTCTGTAACCTCACAAATCGATACTCTTAACGGTCAACTTGCATCAATTGTGGACTCTGGTGATCCAGAGAAAGACCAAGGAAATGCCGCTCAACGTGAGTCTATTAGCTCAAAAATTAGCAACTTAGAATCTGAAAAACAAAAACTAGAAGAAGAAAAACAAAATGCTGAAAATGACCTAACTAAGGCTGAAAAAGCTAAAGCAGATGCTGAGAAGTCAAAAGCAGATGCAGAAAAAGAAAAGTCAAACCTGCTTCAAACAATGGCTGATAAAAACCCGAATTCCGGGCTTAAAAAGGTGGTAGAAGATACTGCAAAAATTCGCCAAGAATCACAAACTAAAATAAGTGATTTAAAAGCAGAAACTGAAAGCAAAGTAAATGAACTAGACAGTAATATTCAAGAACTAAAAACTCAATTAGCGCAGGTTGAACAGAAAGAAAAAACAGATCCTATTATTGCCAAAAATAGTGAGTTTGATGTAAATTTTGATGACATGCTAGGTCAAGTACTTGGGTACGAAGGCGGATTCTCGAATAACCCAAATGACAAAGGAGGCAGAACAAACTTCGGTATCACAGAATCAACCTATAGAGCTTTCAAAGGAGACAACAGTGCCAATGTAGAAAATATTACACCAGAAGAGGCTAAAGAAATATATTATAAAAATTACTATGAAGCCTCTGGCGCTGCAGATATAGCACAAACAAATCCTAAACTGGCATTTGCAGTATTTGATGCATCAGTAAATCATGGTGTGGGAGCTGCAAAGAAAATGCTTGATGCATCAGGTGGCGATGTAAATACATTTATGGAACTTAGAAAACAGAAGTATGTTAACATCGTTGCAAATAATTCAACTCAAGGAGTTTTTGCAGAAGGGTGGCAAAATAGATGGAACAACGTTTATAAATATATTGACCCATCTCATGTATATGAAAATTACATAGGCGCATAGAAAAAAGGAGTTCAATTGAACTCCTTTTTTAATTTACTATAGAGAAGACCTTAGATTTGCTATATTTGATTCTATTTCAAGAAGTTTTTGTTTTATATCTTCACTACCAGTTAAAATAAACTCTCTAACTGCTCTATTTTGACTTTGTTCAAGATACAATATTTGCTCTTTTACTATTTTGTCATGTTGTTTTTTTTCAATTGATGCCTGCTCTTTTTGGTAAGCTTCAGTTGAAGAAATATCAGTTAAGCTTGCATCTATTACTTTATAACAACCTTTATTTATAATTTCGCAGTGTTGTTGCTCTGTTATTTCAATATAAGGAGACTCGGGAATATCTGTGACAGCCCAATAATCTACGATGTTTCCATTTATATCATATAAGACTTTAACCATTATGCATCTCCTTTTAATCTATAAAATTTTGTTTCAATATTTGAACCACTTCCGGTGACTTTGTAATAATAGTCTTTAGGTATAGGTATGATGAATTGAAGAGTATTATTCGTATCAGTTAAATAACTGTATGCTACTGTATTTCCTAGTGCAGAAGTTGTTCCAATTTGTACAGAAAAGTTTTTATTATCACTTAAGTATCCTCGTACAAATAATAGACCATTTGTTGCCGCTGTATATAAAGTATTCCACACTATTGTGGTACTTGTTGAGTAATCACAAATTGAATTTGAAGAAATTACACCTCGTCCACTAGCTTTAAGATGAGCTAAACTTCCATCAACAGCAACGCTATTAGAGTTAATGTTATAACCATTTTGGTTAAATGGAAATATTTTCAACGTTTTTACTGAGTTATTTTCTATTTCTACTGAACCAACAGGAACCAGCAAAAATTCGTTCCAGCTACTTCCATCATATTTCCCAACAAAAATAGGCTCTTTAGAAGAATTTACCCATATATCATTTTCAAGTGGCGAAGTTGGTACTGCATTTTGAGCATATATTGTATTTTTGTAATGTTGAGTAACTCCATCAGTTGTTACGAAAATATTATGAACTCCATCATTAAAAGAAGAGCAGTTTATTGCTGGTACAGATGAAATAGTTGACGTATTTCCCTTATAATCTGTCAGTGTAAATGAAGAATTAAAATAAACAATATTAGACGCTGTAGTTAAAAGGGTGCCACTGGCTTCGTTAACACAAAATTTAGTCCTTCCTTCCTTCAATAATTGAGTTGATTCATTGAGCTTTGTCTGTAAATCAGTAACATCTAAACTTGTTGAACTCAAACCAGTATTCAATTCGGTAAAATATTCAGCAACTTTTGAAAAGTTAGAATTTACTTCATTGGCTTTGGCTTTTGTTCCAGGTACAAATGTGTATGGTATTTTATATGCCATAAATTTCCTTTCTTGTATTAAGCTTACGAATCAAATATCCCATAACTAGTTAAAGAAATTTATAGCAAAGAGTGGAGAGAATCCCACAGAAATTCATACTAAGCAAATAGTACCATTACTCAAATAAATATTTGTAACTGATTTAATAAAAATTATGGTAATTAATAGTCCCGAGAATTATGAAACGACAATGTAGTATTTTTTATATACATCAATCCAATTTTTACCACTTAAGTCATATTCATTTATGAAGTCATAATGCCAAGATCGAATAATAAGATCCGAACATAACTGATCCAACGCAGATTCAATCCTATCTCTAATTTGTGATGGTTTTAAACTTGTAGCTAAATCTTTAGTTATAGAAATAATTTTGTGCAACGGAACTTTTATTCCTTTAGTTTTTTCGGCACATAAACTAAAAAACAAATAAGCACCTAAACGTTTTTCATATATCTGAGTTTTAAAATTATATTCAATAATCTTCTTTGGCAAAATAAATAACTGCTCATCTAAACACTCACCATTAAAAGTAACCCTATAAAAATCTTTTCTAATTTCTATAAGGCTGATTATATCCAGAGAATCCAAAATGAAAAGATTTTTTATAACCTTTGCTTTTTGCGTTATTTTATATCCACTTCGAATGCCGTTGGAGTTTGGGTTTTTCTTAAGAGATCTACAATCTAGCAAATCATTAATTGAAACAAAAATTTCATTTTCAGAATTAACGTCCCTATAGTACAAATTTGACAGGATATAATATGTATCAACAATAGACTCGCAAAAATCAATTCCTTTAGAAATAAACTCACTAAGCTGAGCTCTCAATATTTTTTCGGT
Organism: Cyanobacteria bacterium OH_CBB_238; assembly: GCA_023409995.1. GTDB lineage: Bacteria > Cyanobacteriota > Vampirovibrionia > Gastranaerophilales > Gastranaerophilaceae > JAEYQN01. Next base: position 23,872 of record JAEYQN010000001.1, read on the forward strand.
ATTAATTTGAGAAATAATTAATAAACAATCTGATTTTGAGTGAACAGAGAGGCTAAAACGTTTAGCATCTTGCTGTTTTAGATATTTAAAAACCATATCCCAAGTTTTTTCAAGGTACTCTGAACAAAACTGCATAATAAATTGAAACGAGTATGAACCAACGTCAATTTTTTGCTCAAGCTCTTCACTTCTTTTTATTGAGATCCTGTAATAACTTTCCTCTAAAGAATTTTTGTCTATAAAAGTAATATTAATATCAAAAATACCTTTTACTCTTCTTTTTAAATTCCCAAAAACAAAGTTATATGGAATAGCTACATACATATCAGTAAAAAACATCTCTGCGTCTTCTTCATTAATCTGACCTAAATAAGAAATTTCAAAAGAAGTCAAATAATACTCATAGACTGCAGTTTTAGCAAATTCAAACTCAAATAATTGTGATAGCAGATCAGTTAATAAATATTTGTGCAATGATACTAAAATAGGACTATAAACAGAAAACCTTGATGGCTCTGCACTCTTGTGAGCTTTAAATTGTTGAAGGGGAAATTTTATATTCATAATGTTAACTATTATTAATGAGTAATGTTTAAAAAGGCAATTTTAAATGTTTTATATACTTTTTATATACAGACAAGAGGTGTAAAATGAGAAGATTAATTGAATTTATAAATCGCAAGAAAAGATTTTCAACAATGGTTTTAATTAACCTCTAATTGCTTAATTAAATTTGAACAGATTGCTTTTTTATAACAACCATAAATATGGTCAGGAAGCTTTCTATATAACTTTCCATCTTTATCTATAGCTACAATTGTACTATGTGCAACAACATGGAGTTTGCCTGTATCTTTCTCTTTTATTGTGTGTTCGAACTTCACACTTGTATTTTTTAACTCACCTATTTTTGTTTCAATAATGATTCTTTCATTAAACAACGCAGGTGATTTATATCTGAGATTGAGATCTACAACTGGAAAAGTTATACCATCTTTTTCCAATGACTCTAATGGTAATCCTAACATTTCAGACAATTCTACTCGACCAAATTCCAACCATTTTATATATGCACCATGCCATACGACCCCATATGCATCTGTATCACAATATAGAACTCTGACTTCATTTGTATGTATCATAATTCCTCTTTAATTAAATAAATCTTGAATTTTGTCATGAATTTCCTGAGGATCCAATTCATTCGTTATGTTATTTAAATCAAGTGCAACTTGATATAGTTTTGCAGCCTCAACTTTATCACCAGTGATAGCAACAGATCTTGCCAAGTTATAGTGAGCTAATGCATAGTTAGGATTATATTTGATAGCTTCTTCAAATAGTTCAATTGCTTTTTGCACTCTACCCAAATCATCTAAATATATTACACCTAAATTATTATAGGCAATATCGTAAGTTTTATCATATTTAATGGCAGTCTCATAAGATTTAATTGCCTCATCCAACTCGCCTTTTCCCCAATATAAATAGCCAAGATTACAGTGAATCTTTGAATTATATGGTTCAAGTTCAATTGCTCTTCTATATACAGTGAGAGCATTGTCATACTGACCTTTTTCATAAAAAGCACTGCCCAAATTAACATATATATCAATATCTTTGGGAGTCAAGATATATGCACTTTGGTACGCACTTATTGCGGCATCTAAATCTTTAACGTTTTCTTGGAAAACATATCCTAGCGTTTGAGCAATAACACTTGTCCAATTCATATTAGGATTAATTGTAATAGCATTTTGATAATGCGACACAGCTTCTTCTAAATCACCTTTTAAATAGAGTATATTTGCCAAGTTACTATGGTATTCAGCCATTTGAGGCTGTAAAACTATAAGTTTTTTATATATTTCAACAGCACTATCGTAATCACCTTGCTCTTCATATACCTGACATAGGGATCTGTAAGCTGTTATATTCAAACTGTCTAGCCAAATAGCCATTTTATATTCACAAATTGCATCGTCAAAGCGTCCAAGAGATCTATAAATTTCGCCAATTAGACAATACAAAAGAACAAAACCAGGAGCCTTTTCTATAGCCTTCAAATATATTTCTAAAGCCTGATTTATTCCATTAGTTTGAGCCTTGATTAAACCAGTAAGAAGCATGGGAATAAACTTCAAATATGAAACTTTTTTTAAAACTTCTTTTATTGCTTCAATATCAAAAGGAAGCGTAAGAATTGACATAATCAACTCATAATAACTTTTTAAATTAGTTTTATAATCCTTAAAAGATATTATTTTGTATATATTAGACAAAAGATAGTGCGTTCTTGAAGAGACAAATGGGGATAAATTTATAGCTTTTTCACATAATTCTATTGCTTCTGTGAATTTGCCTTTTTTCATAGATGATTCTGCAATCCGATAATAAGCTTTAGACATTTTCTTATTGTGTTCCAATGCTAACTCAAAATAATTAATTGCTTTGTCCAACTCATTTTTATGATAAAAAGCAACGCCTATTTTATAATAAATTTCAGCTGAATCTATGTATGTTTCAAGTGCCCTTTGATATTCAGTGATGGCTTCATCTACATACTGACGTGCCTGATAAATATCAAGGTGCCACTCTAAATATAAATCACCTAATTTCACATGCAAATCTGCATTAGTAGCATCATTCAAAAGCGCAAATTGACAAGCTTCAATAGCCTTCTGGATATTTCCGGACTTATGAAACTTATTTATTTTTTCATTTAGTATTTTTTGCTCTTGCATGTTATTCATAAACTGTATGTTATTTTCTTAATTCTAAAACTTGTTTTTCTATACATTTCTTTATTATTATATTACGGTCTTTTTCCGAGATTTCTGTAAATTCCATCAAATATTCATTTGGTTTAAAATGAGCTTTTCTAGAAACTTTCCCATGACATTTTACACTAGGCATTGATTCGTCGATACTAATCCAAACAGCAATGTAGGAATTTTCCTGTATTTGTTCTTCAGAAACAAATCTAAAACCCCCGCCACCCATATCTTTAGTAAGACCGCTATTAGTAGAAGAATCCGTCTGAATAATTATCTTATATGATAAATTTTCTCTAATATATGCTCTTCTTTGTATTGTTCTATAATCTTCAGGATATTCAATTTCAAAGGCATCTTCATTAGGCGCTGTGATGACTATAGAGTCTAGAATTTGAATATTTGCCTCGGTAAAAACAAAAGCTCTGATTTCTGTGCCTTCTGTTAGAAATTCACAAAATCTCATTATTTGATCTGGATACGACAAAGTAAGCCTATCTTTATCAACAAACTTTATTCTACACATAATCTGCATCTTTTCTGAAGGAGATGTATAGAATTCAAGTTGAACTTTTTGACCGGACTTTACAATTTTCATTTATTTATGACTTCCTTTGCCATCTTATAATATAACATTTTCTATCAAGGATAAATGCTGTTTTGGAGCTAAAATTGACAAAACTTTAGGAGTTGAGAAAAATTTCTTTGCAACTTTTTGAATATCTTCATTAGTCACATCCTTGATTTTAGCGATTAATTTTTGCTCATAGTCATAGCCCAACCCTTCTGACTCATACATGCCAATCAGACTTGATTGAAGCATGTTAGTCTCGGTAAAAAATTGTCTTTTCCCTATCATATTATTTTTTGCATCTTCCAGTTCTTCTTCAGACACAATAATATCCATTATTTTATCAATTTCTTTTTTGAATCCATCCAAGCATGTTTTTATATTTTTTGGTTCAGTAGCAATATAAACGCTAAAACTTGAACCAAGCAGATAGTTTTCATAAGAACTTCTTACAACATAAGCCAAACCTTGTTTTTCTCTCAACTCCAAGAATAACCTTGAAGACAAGCCACTAGAACCTAATATCGTATTTAACAAAGATATAGCAGGATAGAATTCGCTATGTATTGACGGAAATAACCAGCCTTGAATAATTTGAGCCTGATTAGCATCATCCTTTTCAATAGTTACAATTTTATCTTTTTCTAAAATTACTTTGGGCAAGTCGATTGACTCGTGATCGCTATTAACTAATCCCGCGAAATGTTTCTCCAGCAAAGTTATTGCTTCTGTTTCTTCAATATCACCAACTACACATATATTTTTCACGGAAGTTTCCATCAAGTTATTGTATGCATCTAGAATATCTTCCTTTTTTATTAAATCAATATTTTCAAGTATTCTGGTATAAGTATTGCCATAAAAATGCCCCTCATACAGGGTTTTATAATAATTATCCAAAGCCTTAGTCCGAGGAGAATCAAGCTCTGCAGTTATTTCACCCTTTAATTTAACAACCTCTTTATCAAACTCTTCGAAGTGCGAATTTTTAATCATATCTTCTAAGAGTTCTAATGCATAATTGAAGTCTTCATTCAAACATAAAAGTTTGAATCTAAAGAAATCATGTTTCATTTCACTATATAGCTCTATAGCATTTTCTTCAAGCTCTTGAGCCAATTGTTCTGAAGTTCTATTAGTTGTACCCTGAGTAAATAATCTATTTAACAGAGTGTGAATTCCCGCAAGTTTCTCCGGATTCTTAACTGTCAAATAAAAGCTGAGTGCTATTCTCGGAGTATTTTTATTGGTTTTAATTACCGCTGATATATTATTCTTTAATGCAAATTTTTTCATTGTTTTTCCTTTGTCATTTTAGGATTGTGGCATCAATAATGAAATTGTTGCCTTGTTCAGATCTAAATATTTTGAAGATACAGCTAAAACGTCGTCTATAGTTATAGAATCCAGAACAGCAAGATATGTATCAACAAGTTCTAATCCATTACAAACCGTCATATAGTAACCAATGGTTTCTGCTATTTCCGAAACTGTTTCTGAGCTATCCGCAAATCTTGCTTTAAGTTTTTTTACTGCTTTATTAAATTCTTTTTCAGAAATATTTTCTGTAGTTATTTTTTGTAGTTCCAATTTTAGTTGTTCAAGTACTTTTTCTCTGGCTTCTGGCTTAAAATTAGCCTGCACAAAGAAATTTCCACCATCTCTAAAATGATAATGATCACAAGCAACAATGTTAAATATTTGTTCCTCAGCTTTCTCTATAAGATTTTGGTATAATCTGGAACTTTGTCCTTCACCAAGAATAATACTTAACATATCTAAAATTATAGATGTCTTTAGGTCAGTAGCTGCAGAACAAAGATAACCAAACATCACAAACGCCGTATTAGTATTTGCTGTATTTTCAATGACAAATGGTTTTTCTTTAGGCTGATCTATATTATATTCTTCTATTGCAGTATTACATCTGCCTTTAAAGTCAAACTCTTTTTCTATTTTTTTGAAAACTTCTTCAAAATCGAAATCCCCAACAACAATTGTTGTTATTTTATTTGGAGTGTAATGCTGCTTATAGTAATCTAAGATAGTTTCCCTTGGGATAGATGCAATAACTTCAGCTTTACCGATAACATCTCTTTTATATGGATGATCGGTATACATATTCCTATTTAATTCATTATATGTTTTTGTCCAATGTTGATCATCTCTCATTCGAATTTCTTCGATAACAACATGTCTTTCACGCTTAGTAGCGACTGTAGCATCGTTCAAATCAAACGGTGCACCAATTTCATTTTCAGGAATAACCGGATCTAGCATCATATCTGCATGAAGTTCAAGTGCTAAGTCAAAGTATTTATTCTCAGGGCCTTTCGGCAAAGTCACATAATAAAATGTGTAATCTTTCCAGGTTGCAGCATTTACAATTGCACCTTTTGCCTCCAAAACTTTATCAAACTCTCCAGCTTTATGCTTATGAGTTCCTTTAAACATAAGATGTTCAAGAAAGTGCGAAATTCCTGTAATTTCGTCATTTTCATTAATAGAGCCGGTTTTAACCCAACTACTTATATTTACCAAACCACCTTCTTTATATGCCAAAACAACCTTATGCCCGCATTCACGTTCATAAATAACAACCGGCTTTTGCAAATAAGGGTATTTTACCGTTTGCATTTTCACATCTGCCATTTATTTTTTAACCTCAAAAACTTACACGCTAATTGTACCAAATAAATAC
>JAEYQN010000177.1 GCA_023409995.1 Cyanobacteria bacterium OH_CBB_238
ACATACTCCTATATTCTGATAGGCTTAAGTTAAATCCTAAAGCTTATGCAGACGATGAACCAAAAGAAAAAAAGAAAAAGTCTAAGCTAGGAGAGGCACTAAGTAATTTTGAAAGGTAAGACATATAGGAACTATGATATTGTTATGGAGTATGCCAATAGCATAGTTGAAAAAAGAAAACTTAATTGTATTGAGGGTGTAGAAGGATGCCAAAGGTTTTTAGATGATTTGAAAAATGTAGAATACGACTTTAATCCAAAAGATGCAGAATTTGTTATAGGAATAATTGAAAAAACGTTTGTTCATGATCAAGGCGAGCGACTAGATGGCACTCCATTAATGGGAGAGCCTTTTTTATTGGAGCCATGGGAAAAATATATTATCTATAATCTTCTGGGATTTTTCTATAAGGGAACAAAGATAAGGAGATACAAAGAAGCCTTTATATATATTCCACGTAAAAACGGAAAGACGAGATTTGTAGGAGCGTTATCGTGGTCACTTGGAATACTTGGAAGAAAGTCCGGTTCAAAAATCTATATCGTTGGAGCAGCATTAGAACAATCCTTGCAAAGCTTCAACTTCATAAACTTTAACATAGGTGAAATGGGTGAGGAAGAAAGCTTTAGAATATTAGATAACAACCAAGAGCATTCAATCAAAGGAGATCTTGGAGATGGCTCACTTTATATTAAGGCATTAGCAGCTAACCCAGATAGACAAGATTCATTAAACTGCAACATAGGAATCGCAGACGAGGTACACGCCTATAAAACGCCAAAGCAATATAACATTATCAAAGAAGCAATGAAGGCTTATACAAATAAATTGATGATAGGCATAACGACAGCCGGTGATAATATGGCATCGTTCTGTTACCACAGATTAGAATATTGCAAGAAGATACTTAAAAAGATAGTCAAAGATGATTCGTATTTTGTTTTCATAGCAAAGGCCGATGAAGACGAAGATGGAAATGTTGATTATACAAATCCTATCGAGCATGAAAAAGCTAATCCAAATTATGGAGTTACAATTCGTAAGGAAGATATGATTAATGATTCCTTGCAAGCTCAAAACGATCCACAGATAAGAAAAGATTTTTTATCAAAAAGCTTAAATGTATATACATCTGCAATGAAAGCATATTTCAATATAGATGAATTCAAAGCTTCAGATAGAAAATATAATTGGACACTAGAAGAATTAGTCAGACTTCCAATCAATTGGTTTGGTGGAGCTGACTTATCAAAATTACATGATCTAACCGCAGCGGTACTATATGGAAGCTACAAAACCGGGAAAATGCTTAGCGTTACAACAGAAAGCGGAGAAGTAATGAAAGTTCCAGAAGTAATAGATATCATAATATCTCACGCGTGGTTCCCAATTGTGATGGCACACAAAAAAGCTGATGAAGATGGCATACCTTTGTTTGGATGGCAGGATGATGGATGGTTAGATATGTGTAATGCTCCTGTTGTAAATCATGCAGAAATCGTAAACTGGTTTGTTAAAATGAAAAAGAAAGGATTTAAAATTAAGCAAATAGGACACGATAGAAAATTCTGCAGAGAATACTTTTTAGGCATGAAAAAGGCAGGGTTTAATATCGTAGATCAGCCACAGTATTTTTACAAAAAGTCAGAGGGGTTCCGACATATAGAGGCGAAAGCAAAAGAAGGGAAGCTTTATTATTTACATTCAGATGCACTCGAATATTGCGTACAGAATGTAAGGGCAATTGAAAAAACGGATGATATGATTCAATATGAAAAAGTTGTACCAGAACAGAGGATTGATATATTCGATGCCTCTGTTTTTGCATGTGTACGGATGCTTGAGAACATGGAAAAGTCCACTTCTGCAAGCGCGTGGTTAAATGGTGGAAGAAAGGCGGATGAATAATGGGATATATAAGAGACAGTGCAAACGTAATGAAGGCTAGAGCAGAGCCAGAAAAACGCGAGAATTCTTCTGTTGGATGGTTCATGACTACGGATGCAAACGATACGCTATGTGTTCCTGGGTATACTAGACTGTCGGATAATCCAGAAGTGAAAATCGCAGTTGATAAAATCGCCGATCTTGTTTCATCAATGACAATCCACTTGATGCAGAATACAGATAAGGGCGATATAAGGATAAAAAATGAATTATCACGAAAGATAGACATAAATCCTTATAAACTCATGACTAGAAAACAATGGATGTATCATATTGTACACACATTACTTCTAGAAGGAAAAGGAAACAGTGTAGTCTTTCCTAAAATATTTAACGGATTAATAGATGATTTAATACCTATAAAACCGTCCATGGTGAGATTTATTGAGACAGAAGACGGATATAAGGTGGCATATGGAGAACAGACATATAACTATGACGAGATTCTTCATTTTGTTATTAATCCGGATCCAGAAAAACCATATATGGGCCAAGGCTATCAAGTAGCATTAAAGGATATTGTCAACAACCTTAGGCAAGCAACAGCTACAAAGAATGCTTTTATGTCGGATAAGTGGAAACCGTCAGTAATTATTTCAGTTGATGCCATGACTGATGAATTTGCCTCGCCGGAAGGAAGAGACACAATACTTAAAAAGTATGTTGATGAAACCGGAGGAGGAAAACCTTGGATTATGCCTGCAGACTTAATGAAAGTTGACCAAGTAAAGCCACTGAGTTTAGAGGACCTCGCAATTAATGACGCAGTAGAAATTGATAAAAAGACAGTAGCCGGGATTATTGGCGTTCCTGCTTTTTTCTTAGGAGTTGGAGAATTTGACAAAGACGAATATAACAACTTTGTCAAAACAAAAATAATGTCAATTGCAATGATTATCCAACAGGAACTTACAAGAAAACTTTTATATAGTCCGGACCTATACTGGAAGCTAAACGCAAGGAGCCTATATTCATATGACATTAAGGAGTTGTCAGAAGTAGGCTCTAATTTATTTGTAAGAAGTTTGATGTTAGGTAACGAAGTCAGAGGTTGGCTTGACCTTCCTCCACTTGAAGGACTTGACGAGAGAATTATTCTTGAAAATTACATTCCGGCAGGCATGATTGGAGACCAGAAAAAATTGAAAGGTGGTGACGATGGTGAGGAATGACATTCAGACAAGAAGCTATCAAACAGAGTTTAAGGCTACGAGAGCAGCAGAAGAAAATGGGATCATGTCCATAGATGGTTACTTTTCGGTGTTTGGAAAGGAAACGGAGTTGTGGCCTGGAGCATATGAGGAAATAGCGTCGGAGGCTTTCAACAACACATTAAATAACGACATCAGGGCATTGATTAACCACGATACAACACTTGTCCTTGGAAGAACTAAAGCCAACACACTCGACTTAAGAGTAGATAGTAACGGATTATGGGGTAGTATCAAAATTAACCCTAATGATTCAGATGCTGTCAATCTATATGAAAGAGTAAAGCGTGGAGATGTTGACCAGTGCTCCTTTGGTTTTAACATTCTGAATGAGGAAACCGAGTGGAGAGACGATGGCTCAGTAAAATGGACTATTCGAGAAATTGACCTTCACGAAGTTTCAGTATGCACATTCCCGGCATATGAAGAAACGGGAGTACAAGCAAGACACGCAGAGGTTGAGCAGTATAAGCAAAAGCAACTAGAACAACGTAAACACAGTTTGAAAGAGAGGATTAAAACATGGCACTAAGACAATTAATGTTAAGCAAAAAGATTGAACAGAGAAAAAACAGTCTAGCAGAATTGATCACGCAGGAAACTGAATTACAAAAGAGAGAAGCTACTTTGGAAACTGCAGTTGATGAAGCTAAAACTGATGAAGAGATTGCAGCTACAGAAGAAGAGGCAGATAAGCTTGAAGCAGATAAAAAGGACTTGGAAGAAAAGAAGAGCAAGCTCGAAGGAGAAATAGCAGACCTTGAAGGCGAATTGGATGAACTTAATTCTAAGGAGCCTAAAGCCAATCCAGAGGGCCAGAGAAGCAATCCAAACATGAAAGAAAGTAGAGAGGATGGTACTACAATGAACAGACAAAAGTTTTTCAAAGGTATGACAAGGGAAGCCATTAACGCATTGATCGAGAGAACTGACGTTAAGGAGTTCTTGCAGAGAACTAGAGAGTTCGTAGGTCAAAAAAGAGCCGTTACAGGTGGAGAACTTGGAGTGCCAGTTGTTCTTTTAGACATTTTAAGAGACAACATCAATCAGTATTCTAAATTATCAAAGCACGTTTTTGCAAAACCAGTTAAAGGAAAAGCAAGACAGACAGTAGCCGGGACGGTAACAGAAGCCATCTGGACAGAAATGGTCGGAAAGCTTAATGAGTTAGGCATTACCTTTAATCAGCTTGAAGTTGACGGATACAAAGTTGGTGGATTTATTCCAGTTCCCAACTCCTTATTAGAAGATAGCGACGATATCGCACTTGCTAACGAGATCATGACTTACCTTGGACAGTCTATTGGTCTTGCACTTGACAAGGCAATCCTTTATGGAACCGGTACAAAGATGCCTGTCGGTATCGTAAAGAGATTAGCAGAAACCGCAAAGCCTGCATATTGGGGAACCAAAGAAAAAGCATGGACAGACTTACATACTTCCAACTTATTGTTAATCGATGCCGCAGCAACAACAGATGTTTTATTCTACAAAGATTTGATCCTTAAGTTAGGTAAAGCAAAAGCTAATTACTCTAACGGTCAGAAGTTCTGGACCATGAGCTCCAATACGTTTGCAACACTGCAGGCCAAAGCATTAACTATTAATGCAGCTGGTGCAATTGTATCTGGACAGAATGGTACAATGCCTATCGTTGGCGGTGTAGTTGAAACCTTAGACTTCATCCCAGATAACGTAATCATTGGTGGTTACGGTTCATTATACATGCTTGTTGAAAGAGCTGGAGCGACTTTGGCACAGTCAGAACATGTTCAATTTATCGAGGATAACACTGTGTTTAAAGGAACAGCTAGATATGATGGACGTCCTGTATTCGGTGAAGGGTTTGTAGCAATCAATATCAGCCAGGAGGTAGGAGCAACAGCACCTGCAGCAAACGCAGTAACCTTTACAGCTGACACAGCAAATGCATAAGGAGTGAACGCATGAAAGCTATCGCGCTAAAGGTATTTGGAGACGGAAAAAGAAACTATGAGGAGGGAGAAGTCTTTGAGGCTTCTCCTGCACTCTTTAAGGCTATCAATTCTACTCCAAATGGAATATTAGCAAAAGAAATAAAAGAAGATAAGCAAAAAAAGACTAAGGAGTGATGAATATGGATACAGAAACAATCCTCCAAATGGTCAGGGATAGCCTAGGAATAAAATCAACTGCACGCGATAATAGATTGAAGGCTATTATAAACGGAGTAATTACAGAACTAGAAAATGAAAAAGGGATAGTTTTAGATAGTGAGAACCCTTGCCATCTTCTATTCGTTACTGATTATTCTATGTGGCGCTTTGAACATCCATCCGAGCCTATGCCACGACACTTACAATTTAGATACCACAATCTAACAATACATAATGGTCAGGCGGTGATCTAATGTTAGATAAAGCTATCAATCTGATTTATGCCAGTGATACCGGGAGAAAAGACGAGTACGACTATCCAATCTTTGAAGATGTAAAAACAGAAGTATTTGTGGAAAAACTATCCGTTACTAGGTCAGAATTTTACACAGCCATGCAATCAGGGATGAAACCATCTATCGTTTTCAAGGTATGGTATGACGATTTTGAACTGACCAGACACGATGTTGATGGAAAGCCTGTATATGCGGATAAAGTCGAGTATGACGGAAACACATATAACATTTTAAGGACGTATTCAAAAGACGAAACAGTCTTAGAATTGGTTTGTGGGTGATAGTATGGCAAGTTTTGAATTTGATATTCCAGACGATTTTCTCAACGAATTAATACTTACAGATGAAATTGCAGAGGAAATGATAAATGGTGCGTTATCAATCTATCAAAAAGCCATACAGAGGTCATTAAGCAGACACAAACGTACAGGCGCATTAATTGATTCCGTCAAGGTGAAAAAGGCTAAAAAGACACGTAACGGAGCACACATTGGACAAGTTACATTTGATGGAAAAGATGGAAAAGGGGTTCCTAATATTGTAAAGGCTATTGCAATACAATATGGCACTAGCAAACAGTCAGCAACTCCATTTATGGAGAGCGCACAGAATGATTGCGAGCAAGAGGCCATAGATAAAATGCAAGAGATATACAACGAGAGGATGGTGGGTAGATGAATGTAAAAGGAATTATGGATGGGCTAAAAACGCCGACAGGATTACCAGTTGCGCAAGATGTGTATAATGGCCAAGAACAATCGTACATTACATACACCTACGCAGACGAACGTGAGACAGAATTTGCAGACGACGAGGCCACAGCCGAAACGGTGTATATGCAAGTGCATT
>JAEYQN010000042.1 GCA_023409995.1 Cyanobacteria bacterium OH_CBB_238
GATTTACGCTATCTACAGATTTAACCACTAATTTACAAAACGCTTATGATTTACTTCAAAACGTTGAAAAACAGTATAACAAGACAAAAATAATTGGACTTTCATCTCTCAACTCAATCGTGGAAAAATATCCACAATTACGCTCCGCTGTCAACGAGTATACACAGGGGTTAATTGGAGCAGAAGACGTTTTAGCACAGTTGAAAACAGCTTATGATAATGATGCAATTGCTTATAAGTCTGCTATGGCATATAAAATGTCTGGGAACGAAGACTTTTTTAGTAAGATTGAAAATAATAACAAAGGTTTATTTGATAGCTTAAGCAATGCATATGGAATTGATGTTAAAAACTGGAAGACCATGGCTCAAGCTAAAGCAGAAATTGACCAAACATTAATTAGAAACTTATCAACCGCATGGTCTAAGTATTATAATATCGTCATTGACTCTGTTAGTGGATTGGCAAGTTTTGCTGGTCAAGATATCGGGCATGGTAGTTCTCATGGATCAACAATGCCAGTAGAACAGCAAAAAGCTTGGTCGGCTGCTACACAACAGGTAAATAAGTATAATGATGTAATAAAGAAATTAAATGAAGCGGCTAACATTACAGTGGATACGCCAGATTTTAATGGAATCGGATCTGCTGGATCAGATTCCTCTTCAAAAGACAAAGCTAAAAAGGATTTTTCTAAAATTTTTGACTGGGCTTCTGTTGATATTGATAAAGTGAATGCAAAAGTTGAAAAGCTTCAGGATAAAATAAGTGATGCTTCCAACTGGAAAGTGAAAAATACTCTTACAGATACCGCAATTGATGCAATGTCGGATAAACTTTCAGCGTTACAGTTACAAGCTGATACATATCAGAGACAGGCTGATTCATATGAGGTATCTCCTGTATATTTGGACAAAATCAAAAATGGAACTCTTGAAATTGAAACCATTACTGATGAAGTAGTGGCTAACAATATAGAGAGTTATCAAGAGTGGTATAACAAAGCCGAAGATGTTCGTAAGCAAATAGACGAAACTAAGAAATCTATGAAAGAACTTGCGAAGTCTCGACTCGATAATATCATTAATGATTTTGACAGCCTTACGTCTTTGATGCAAAAATATTCGTCATATAGTGAAAAGCTTATAAATTTGCAAAAAGATCTTGGTGAGGAAATAACCAACACTGATTTTGAGCAGTTAATTAATCAGCAAAGAGGTATCTATGACGAACTGCAAAATAAATACGAATCGTTAAGTACAGAATTATCCAAGGCTGTTAGCGCAGGTACAATAAAAGTTGGAGATGAAGCATGGCGTAAATACAATGGTGAATTACTTGATGTAAAATCTTCTATGAATGACGTAGTATCATCTATGAACGATTTCCGTAAATCCATGATTGAGTTGCCTTTTAAGGAACTTAATCAGTTTACAAACTCCGTTAATTTAGCGAATAGCCAAATAAGCGCAATGATTGAGTTGTTAGGTGATGAGGGTCTTACCGATAACGGCATGATTACGTCTAAGGGATTGACAAAAATAGCTTTATTGGGACAGGAGTATTCCAACGCAAAACAGCAAGCCGCCAATTATGCCGAAGCCATTGATGCAGTAAACGAAATGTATTCTAACGGTTCTATAACACAGGCAGAGTACAACGACAAGATCAGTGAATATACTAGCGCCCAATTAGATGCAGCTAAGGCAACAAGACAAGCTGAAGATGCAATAATCCAATTTAGGAAGAACGCCATTCAAGAGCAGATTACGAATATGAATGACCTAATTAATGCGAAGAAAGATGCTCTTAAAGCAGAAAAGGATTATCAAGATTATCTCGACAGTGTTAATAAAAAGCAGACAGATATAAACAATCTACAAGCAAAGATTGACGAGTTGTCATTGAGGTCTGATCCAACGGACAGGGCAGCATATGCCATGAAGTTGCAGTTAGAAAAGCAGTTAAAAGATGCGAAGGATGAACTTGCGAAGCAACAGGCAGATAATGCCTACAATCAGCAATTAGAGGGGTTAGACAAGCAAGCCAAAAACTATGAAGATGCAAAAAATAATGAGTTAAAGGAGCTGGAAACTAGTACTGACGCACAGCAAAAGGTAATTGAAGATTATCTTGGTCAGGTCAAGGATAATTATAAAACCGTCTATAATACCTTAACGCAGTACGGTAAAGATTATGGTGTGTCCATGACAAAAGAACTTACCTCACCATGGGAATCTGCGGGAAATGCCGTTGATACATTCCAGTCTGCCGTTTCGGACGCTATTGCGCAAATAAACATTGATATTGCCAGTATTGATCTGTCCAATTTGACCGAGTTAGTCAGCGCAGTACAAGGATTGTCTGGCGGTGGCTCATCTGGTGGTTTTGAAGATGTAACAGGAACCGGAACATGGCAAAAAACATCTAAGGGTTGGTGGTATGGTTCCTCCAATGATGATTATGTCTCTGACGGTATTTACACCATTGGAGGAAAACAAT
>JAEYQN010000053.1 GCA_023409995.1 Cyanobacteria bacterium OH_CBB_238
ATCCCCGGCAAGTGCTAGCATAGCAAACATACCAGTGCCTCCCTGGGGATACTCTTTTGCAGATATGCTAAAAATACCAGGCCACATAATTCCTACCGAAAAACCACAGACGGCACATCCCAATAAAGCTAATATAGGGATCGGAGAGAATACTGCTATTAGATAACTAATTACACATAAAATACTGCTCGCAATGATTGTTTTCATCAAATTCATTCTAGATCCCATAATTCCGTATATCGTTCTTGAAATCCCCATTAAGATAGCAAAAGCGCACGGTCCTAATAGATCTCCCATATTTTTGCTTACATGTAATCCTACTTCAGCGAACAAAGATGCCCACTGAGACATTGCCTGTTCAGATGCTCCTGCACAGATCATTAAGATAAATAGGAGCCAAAATATTTTAACTTTAAATAGAGCTCTTAGCGGCATTTCCTCACCTTCTTCTACGAGGGTGTTGATCGGCACTAAGATAAATAAGAAAATATTGATAAAGGAACCAACGACCACAAAATAGGAAGGTATTCCCATTGCTGAATCCCAATTGTATTAAAATAAATAGTTGATAAAATTACTACACTTACATGACCCCAGCAATAGAAAGAATGTAACATACTCATTGCAGATTCTTTCTCATCACCTGGTAGTGCTTCCACAATTGGACTAATCAATACTTCTATTAGCCCCCCACCAATTCCATTAATGATCATAGCAATTACAAGACCACGATAAGGGTGGCTCATAATACCGGGTAGTATACCTAGGCTTATGAGACCTATGGTGCATAAGATATGTGCAAGGATAGAAGCTGCTCGATAACCAACTTTATCTACGTACTTTGCTGCTATTATATCCGTAACGATCTGAACCGTAAAATTTAATGATATTAATAACCCTATCTTTTCAAGTGATATGGAAAAATTATCTTGAAAAACAATAAACAGTAAAGGTGCCAGGTTGTTAACAATAGCCTGTGTAATATACCCTATATAGCTAGCATATTTTGTATGCTTGAATGATAATTGAAAATGTTGTATTTTATTCATAAGGATCCCCCAGATATTTTCTTTTCCTATAAATACAAAAAATCATATATAAATAGTCATTTAGACATAATTATATATGATTTTAGCATTATTTCTTATATAAAACTACATTTATATTATTAATTACCTACTTTTCATCAATTAAAGTATTTAAAATATAGTCACTCTTTTGCCCTAAGGTAGTTCTTACTTTTATAGAAACCTTTTTATTCTCATTTATCCTGCCTACCGGTACATTTTGTGTTGTAAATACCCTCAAGTTCTGGTCAATTGTTAATAAAAGCTTTTCATACTTCAAATAGACCTCTTCTCGATAACACTTTACGATTTTGCTTATCTTATAATGAAATATTTTTGTTTTCGAATAAAATTCATTTAAAAGTGTCTTACCGCTTTGTTTCATCCAGTCAAGGCAACCCTGTAATATATTTCGATACTGCTCCTTAGAAATTTTTACAGATTTCTCACTTTCATAACCGCCTATTTTGTTTTTTCTTTTTAGAATAAATACTTTTCTCTTTCCTTTCTGTTCCATTGTTAACATAAATTGTTCGGGATAAATTTCTGATATGTAAGAGGAATCAAAATAAATTTCGCATATTTGCTTAGTATCAGCTTTTACTATTCCTGATTTTACTTTCGTTTCATTTTGGTTTATTTTTTTGTATAAGTTCTCTAAATTTTTCTGGTCTAACAATATTTCTTGTTCTTGAAATAAACGTATTCCTGTCATTTCTTGCATTATTGTCATATCCTTCATTCTTGTTTTAACGACTCCTTTCATATACCCTTTACAAGTAAGGATGCGCACTTCCAAATTACTAATTCGTGCATAACATTTCTTTATAAAAATAACTATTGATCTATAAGTATACTTTACTAGAAAATTGTGTATCAATCTTGAATAGTTTGTAATTATTTTATTTACTTTATTAATTATTCATTAACTTATTATGAATTAAGAACAAAGAATATTTCATGGAAAAAAAATATCCTCCTTTTACTGAATTTAATGTCATTTTAAATATTTAATAAAACAGCTATTACACTCCTCTAAAAATAGTAGACATCTATTATCTTATATTTTTATTTAGTAGAGTTAGTATTATTGTTTTTAATTCTTAATGATGTATTGGGCATTTAATCTCGGCAAATGCCCATACTCCTATATCACTATGTTTTCGACAATGCAGACATTACGGATTTGAAACAATAACACAGCATCTTATACCTTACTTATGACTTCCTTTTTTTCCAAAAGAAGGCTCTCAATAGTTCTGATATGGATCCCAAAATGTTATTAACTTCATCCAAAAGTTTCTGATTTATGATTACGTCAAAACATACATAATTTAATTCATAAGAGTATGTATATTTTGATAATACAGCTTTCAATAAATGCTTTAAGACATAACTTTTTTCTCGGAGTTCCCTAATGATTGCTGCTTGTCTTGAGTTGCGC
>JAEYQN010000117.1 GCA_023409995.1 Cyanobacteria bacterium OH_CBB_238
GAATTATGAAGATGAAAGCAGTACAATTTTATGCACCTCAAGATATAAGATATGAAGAGGTGAATATAAAAGAGCCAAATTCTGATGAAGTATTAGTAAAAGTGGAAGCAGCACTTACATGTGGGACGGACTTAAAAACATTTAGAAGAGGTCACCCCGTACTAATAAAAAAAGTTCCATCAGGTTTTGGACATGAATTTGCTGGAAGAGTTGTTAAAGTTGGAAAAAATGTTGATGGTTTTAATCCAGGAGATAGAGTGGTTGCCGCAAATTCTGCTCCTTGCGGGAAATGTTTTTTCTGCAAACATGAAGAATACAATCTATGCGAAAATTTGAATTTCCTAAACGGAGCATATGCTGAATATATAACAATACCCGCACAAATAGTAAAATATAATTTAATAAAAATTCCAGATGATCTAAGTTTTCAAAAAGCTGCATTTTCAGAACCACTTGCGAATGTTGTGCATGGAGTAGAACGAACAGGGATAAAAGAAGGACAATCTGTTGGGATCGTGGGGTTAGGTCCAATAGGATTGATGTTTGCAAAACTTGCAAAACTCAAGGGAGCAAGGGTAATTGCAGCAGGAAGGAATCCCTTAAAACTTCGACTTGCAAAAGAATTTGCAGGAGTTGATGAGGTAATTGATTTATCTAAATACCCAAACCCAGAAAAAATATTTTTATCATTTACTGAAGAAAATAAAGGATTAGATGTAGCAATTGAATGCGTTGGTAAACCAGAAATCTGGGAAAGAATGTTCACCTTTGTAAGAAGGGGTGGCATAGTACACTTATTCGGTGGCTGTGAATCTGGAACAAGCGTAAACATAGATACAAGACGACTTCATTACGACGAGATAAAAGTAATAAGTATTTTCCACCACACTCCAAAATATTTTAGAGAAGCACTAAAACTAATAGCAGAAAATAAAATTGATGTAGAAAAATTAATTACATTGTCCATGCCTCTTGAAATGACAAAACAAGCATTAGAATTTCATTCTAACGGAGATGCAATAAAAGTCTTACTAAAGCCGTAATTCAATTAATGTTAATATTTTTAAGCAAAAGAATTAAATAATTCTAAAAAATACATTAAGAAATATTAACATTAATTTTAAATCTATATTACCTTATCGGAGTAGCCCAAAAGAAGAGTTAATAAGTTAGAGTATTTTATTTTTTTTATTTTTTGTTTAGAATTTACTCATAAAACTAGCAATTTTGATTTTGACAGTTTTTAAAATTATTGCATACACAGAAATGAAAGTAAGCGAATGAATATTAGATTTAGTACAACATCGAATTTCCACCATCGATCTCTAAGGAAGTCGGATGGGAGTGGGCAAGAGAGTATACAACCGAGCACTACGAGTGCGCACAAAAAAACTGAATACAATGAGAGATTAAGAATAAATACGACCGCGAGCGAAAATGCCTGCGGTCGTTTGAGTTTTAAATGCAATCCGGCAGAAGAAAGTGTCTCATTAATGAAAAAATTTGGGAAATGGGCAGCCGGAACAAAGGGCGCTGGAAAGATGCTCGAATTTATACAGAAAAACAATGCCCCTGCTGAAGCTATTTTTGCTTTATTTCTAACTTGCGGTGCCAGACCAGCAACAATAATGATGCAGCCTACAAAAAATGAAGAAGATAAAAAGAAAAATATATATGCTTCAGCAAAATCTGCAGGGTCAGGGATTGTCGGATTACTTACAACGCTTGTAGTATCAAAACCAATTAATAATGCCGTAGCAAGAGCTATGTCTAAGATACCATCTGACGATAGCCTATTTGACATTGCAAACATAATGACTGCAGAAGCTTACGGAAAAAACATTGATAATAATAGCTACAAAAAAGTTGCTCAAAAAATAAAAGAACACCTTCAAAGAAAAATCGATGATCCAAAACTGGGAGAAGAATTAAAAGAATCTTTCTCAAAAAGATTAAAAGAACTTAATAGTCAAGATGAGTTGAATGTAGGACAGAGCGCTTGCGACTTTTATAGAAAATTGTTTAGTACAAAAGAAATTAAAAAACTCGAACAAAAGTTAACTGAAGGTCTAAATGTACATAAAGTAAAAGAATTTGCAAAAATGTCAGAAGACCAAATTACAGAAGAAGTAGCTAAATTATTTACAACAAGATTGAAGTCATTCCATTCTATAAAAAATTCATTTATGCAGAAACTCCATAACCCTATATTTTTACCAGCAAAAGCTTATCTGACAGTTGCTCTTGTTCCGGTGATACTTGGAGTAGTTGGAATAAAAAAACAATCAAAAAATAAAAATGAAGCACCAAAGGCAGCAGAGACACAAGACATCAAAATAGCACAACAACTGCCACCTCAACCAACGAGTAAAGTATTTAGTACATTTACAGGAGTTGCTAAAAATGCAAATTAATAAAATTATAAATCAAAACACCATAAGCACATTAAAAAATTCAAATGCTGCTAAATATGCATCAAAGGCTTTAACACCAATTAATAAAGGAGTTGACAAAGCTGTTGAAGTTGTTGGAAACAACAAATTTTCCGATAAAATAGTAAAAAAGCTATCCAACTCCAAATTTGGATATACGCACATCTTAACAATTGAAAGTCTTATCCTGGGAGGCTTTTACATGTTCAATGATGCTAAAAATAAAAATATAGAGAAAAAACAAAAACTTCCACTAATTGTTAATGATGGATTAGTAACACTTGTTTCTGGTGTATTAAATTACACCCTAGATGGCAAAATTAAAAAAGCAACAACTGCATTCACTGACGGGTTTAAAGAAGTTGCAAAACCTAAATTAATAGAAGAGCTTGGTGAAGATTCCTACAGAACAACTCTTGACAAAAGAGTTGTTGGTATTAAAACATTCCAAACAATGGTAATTTTTGGTGTGATTTACAGATATCTAAGCCCTGTATTTATTACTCCTGTTGCAAATAAAATCAGTCATAAAATTCAGCACCGAAATGACGGTAAACAAGAGGCTCAACAACCGATAGCTAATGCAAATACTAAAAAACTTGAAACAAAGGCATAAAAAATGGGCTAAAGCCCATTTTTTTTTTACACTTGCTCTAAGATATCAAGCTGATAATCAATAGACAATTCTTCTTTTGCAACAACTCTAATATTAGGAATAAACTGAGAGAATACAAGGAAGGTTATATGTCTAATCTGAATCGGTGCAATCAAAATCACATCTCGGTCGTTAATTTGAAGAGACTTTTCAAATGCTTGAATTTTTGATGCAACCTTCCTAATTTTTGAAGCATCAATCCTAACAACTTCATCATTTTTATCTTTTTGCGATATATAAGAAATTGTTTTATCATCTAAAGCATATGCCTCTATAACACTATTCTTATTTGCAACTGACTTACTAATCTGTCTTGAAAGAGCCATCCTAATTCTTCCTAATAGATCCTCTTTTGATGCATCATCAGCAAAATCATTTATTTTTTCAAAAATAAATACGATATCTTTTATAGAAACTTTTTCTTTTAGTAAATTAGAAAGAATATACTTGATTTCAGATATAGACAAGAAGTCGGGTATTATATTTTCAATTAAAAATAAATTAAGAGCTCCAACTATCTCAATATACCTATTTACATCAGAATAATCAAAAATATCTTCTATATGCTTTATAGAAACAAAGTCTAATAATCTACCAATAAATTGAGTTGCATTTAAACCTTTTGCCCAAAAATTTTTCGTTGTAGATTCTTCAATCCAAACAATTTGCTTACCCGTTATATAGTCAATATCTTTAATTGCATTCTTTGGTAGCTTTGTTAAAGCGAGCTCATCTCTGATATACATAATGTAACCCGGATATGCATTAGCCTTAAGCGCGGGGATACCTCTAACATTAATCACAAACTCGTTAGCTTGAATAGAATCCGCACATTTTAAGTCAACTTTAGGAATTATATATCCTAAAGATTCAGTCAATTTTTGCCTAACCTCAACTATTTGAGTGATAAGATTGATTGGAGAATCAGGGCTAACTAAATCCAACAACTCTTCAGAAAGTGAAATGCTTAACTTATTTTCACCTATTATGCCTTGCATTACTTCTGGAGATATAATTTCCATTAATTTTTGTTTTAAAGAGTCTAATTCCTTTAAAGTCACGGACATTTCATCATTTAAATCAGATCTATTTTCTTCTGTTGAATCAATTAAAGATTTAATTTGGGCTATTTTATCCCTTTTATCTTTTATTTTTTTCTGAATATCGATACAAACATCAATGGGTTCTTGAACAGGATTCATTATTCGTTCCATTTTTGACTTAAAACCAATAAAGTCTAAGCTTTCATCTTCATATTCATCTGAAGCAGAATCTCGAACAAAAATACAATTGTATTGAAAGGCATCGTCAACATCTACCTCATGCATAGAATACAACTCCCAGCCATCATCAGCCATAGTATTTAATAAATTTTCTAACTCTTCAAAGTCGCTACTAGGGCAAGTTTTGATAGAATACTGTGGTCTTGTAGGCTTTATCATGCAGAATTTCCTCAAAAAGCTATACTAATTATAATACCATTTTTAGAAAATAATTAACATATAAGATTGGTCATGGCGCTATTTTGCAATAACACCCAATGCTTTTTTTTCGCGCCTCCAATATTTAACCAGATAATATCCTTGACCTGAGTCATAAATATCTACAGACATTTTAGAATACAATCTAGTTTTAAAATTTTTGAGGTCATCCTCTGCAGCTCTGTATTTTTTAAGTTTTCTCTTTTCTTGAGCTTTTTGTAATCTTGCCTTTATGGCAGCTTCCTCTTCTATCTCTTCCTGGTTGGGCTTTAATTCCTCATATTTTAGAACAGGAATCTTTGCTTTTAGTTCATTGCTTTGTATAAGAAGCAAATACTTATTATCATCTGATAAGGCAACTATATAATATCCATCTTTTATAGAATCACCACCTTCATCAAATAAGGGCTGAGGCAAAAGTAAAATAGGATATTGATTGCTAGGATATGAATATTGATAAATAGTCTTCTTACCTTCTACAATTCCTGAAGGATAAGTAGGCCGCTCAAATAACTTGTCTGGCGTGTTTAGCTTGGTATTAGAAGCTATAAAATCAACTTGCATAAAAACTCCAATATCTAAAGTTTAGCATATATTTAGATTATAAAAAGTATTGTTATGTATAATTGGTTTATATATAATAATGAAAAATAGATTGAGGATATTATGAACGATTTAAAAATACTAAGCTATGTACCAACAGTAATCGAAGCTTCTTCAAGAGGAGAAAGATCATTTGATATTTTTTCAAGGCTTTTAAGAGAGAGGATTATTTTCTTAGGTGAAGAAATAGACGATGACATGGCAAACTCAATTGTTGCTCAGTTGCTGTTATTAGATTCAGAAAATCCAGAAAAAGATATAATGATGTATATTAATAGCCCTGGAGGTGTTATAACCAGTGGTATGGCAATTTTTGACACAATGAATCATATTAGGGCAGATGTAAGCACTATATGCTTAGGAGAAGCAGCTAGCATGGGGGCCTTTCTACTTTCAGCAGGTACAAAAGGAAAAAGAATGTCCCTTCCTAATTCAAGAATTATGATTCACCAACCATTAGGAGGAGCACAAGGACAAGCTTCAGATATTGAAATTGAAGCAAAAGAAATTTTAAGAATGAAAAATTCTCTAAATGAAATGCTTTCAAAACATACAGGACAACCCATAGAAAAAATCAAAGCTGATACAGAAAGAGACTACTATATGGGTGCCCAAGAAGCAGTCGAGTATGGACTCATAGACAGAGTTGTTTCATCTACGCAAGCTTAATTTTTTTAGGTAATTCATGTTACATATATCAAACCAGATGTCAAGAATTTTCTTTCACATCTGGTAAATTGTAGATTTCTTTGAGAGTATACGTTAGATTATTGTTATAGTAGTAAAGACGTGATATTAAGCACTAACCTGATATGATAAAAAATAACATCTCGAAGTTGATGAATGAAAAAAGAGTAAAAATGGCCGAATTAGAACGGCTTTCTGGATTAAGCGAAAGTACCATTCGTAGAGTTTACTATAATTCTACACAAACGATTAGTTTTAATACTCTTGGTAAATTATGCTGGGCATTAGACTGTAAAGTCGGTGACCTTCTGGAATACATTGAAGAATAATCATTTTCATAGTAATATGCTTATACTATGTTTGATAATTTATCTGAAAGATTACAAGAAATAATAAAAAAAACATCGGGGAATGCAGTCTTAACTGAAGACAATATGTCAGAGGTATTAAGAGAAATAAGACGTGCACTTCTTGAAGCTGATGTAAATTTAAAAGTTGTAAAATCTTTCATCAGTGCAGTAAAAGATCAAGCAGAAGGAGAAGCCGTTTTAACAAGCGTAAGCCCTGCGCAACAACTGGTTAAAATTGTACATGATCAATTAGCCTTAATCTTGGGAATGGAAAATTCACCGCTTAACCTTAATGCTAATCCAGCACTTATAATGATGCTTGGGCTTCAAGGTTCAGGTAAAACAACATCCTCAGCAAAACTTGCACTAAAATTAAAAAAAGATGGTAAAAATCCATTATTAGTTGCAGCTGACGTTTATAGACCAGCAGCTATAACCCAACTAAAAACACTTGGGTCTCAGATAAACACTGAAGTTTTCACAATAGATAACTCGACAAATGTGCAAAAAATAGTCAAAGATTCAATTGAGTACGCTAAAGAGAATCAATTTAATCCTGTAATTATTGATACAGCAGGAAGACTACAAATAGATAATGAAATGATGGCTGAACTTCTACTTATAGATAGAGCATTTCGGCCACAGGAAAAACTACTTGTAATTGATGCAATGACTGGACAAGAGGCAGTGAATATTGCAGAAAACTTTAACACACAGCTTGAGCTTTCAGGTATAATACTAACAAAATTAGACGGAGACTCTAGGGGTGGTGCAGCATTAAGCGTAGTTCATTGCACAAATAAGCCAATTAAATTTACGGGTATGGGAGAAAAAATAGAACCTCTGAATGATTTTCATCCTGCAAGAATGGCTGATAGAATTTTGGGAATGGGAGATATTGTTTCTCTTGTAGAAAAAGCCCAAGAAGTCTTCGATGAAAAACAGGCATTAGAGCTTGAAGCAAAAATGAGAAAAGCTGAATTCACATTCAATGATTTCTTAAAAATGCAAAAACAAATGAAAATGTTTGGGTCAATAGATAATATTTTGGGAATGTTACCGATTCCTGGTCTAAAAAAAGAGGACAAAGAGGTTATAGCAACAGAAGGCGAAAAACAATTAAAGCGTATTGAGTCATTTATTTCCAGCATGACTCCTCAAGAGAGAAATCAACCAGAGCTTATAAATTCAAGCCGAAAAAAAAGAATAGCAAATGGTTGCGGTATGCAATTACATGAGATAAATCAATTTATCACCCAATTCGACCAAATGAGAAAAATGATGAAGGGTTTTTCTGATGTAAAAGATAAGGTTAAAAAAGGCAAGCTAAAATTACCCAAAGGCATGGGAAATAATTTCCCTAAGGGTGGCAACTTCCCCTTTTAAGTGGATTATGGTAGAATCTAAACAGAAACAACCAGTGTAATACGGGGATATTAAGTGAGAGAAAATAATATAAAAGTCGAAAAGGCTATGATTATGGCTGCAGGCGTTGGATCTCGACTTGGTAATTTAACAAAAAAAGTGCCAAAACCGCTAGTTCCGATTGCAAATATCCCAACTATGGATTTTTTAATTGATCTGCTCATATCTAATGGTATTACTAAAATAATTGCCAACACACATTATCTTGGAACACAAATTGAAACAAGATACAAAGAGAGGCAAGATATTGAATTTGAGTCTATTCATGAGGATATCCTATCAGGAACAGCTGGTGGCGTAAAAAAATGTCAACATTTCTTTAATAAAGGAGAAACTTTTCTCGTTCTTTCAGCCGATGGGCTTACTGACGTAGACTTAGAATCCGTATTTAACGCACATATTAAATCAGGTTGCATAGCGACCATAGTAACAAAAGACGTTGAAAAAGAAGAAGTTAATAAATTTGGAGTAATAGTCACAAATAAAGACAATATTATTACTGAATTTCAAGAAAAACCGTCAATCGAAGAAGCAAAAAGCAACTCGATAAATACAGGAATATATGTATTTAATTATGATATTTTTAACTACATTCCAGAGTGTGACAAATGCGACTTTGCAAATAATGTTTTTCCGACATTAATGCGTAATGATATTAAAATCAATACATATAAAACTCAGAACTATTGGAGCGATATCGGCTCTGTATCTCAATATATTTTATCAACGCAAGATATAATTGAAAAGAAATTACATAAAGACAAAATTAATGTAACATTCTGCGATGAATATTCATGCGTCTTTGGAACTGAGTCAGAGGTAGATCCAACAGCCGAGCTTTCAGGCAAAAATGTTATAGGAAATAATTGCAAAATCAAAAAAAATGCAAAAGTCGTAAATTCAATTATATGGGATAATGTTAC
Organism: Cyanobacteria bacterium OH_CBB_238; assembly: GCA_023409995.1. Taxonomy (GTDB): domain Bacteria; phylum Cyanobacteriota; class Vampirovibrionia; order Gastranaerophilales; family Gastranaerophilaceae; genus JAEYQN01. Next base: position 8,557 of record JAEYQN010000117.1, read on the forward strand.
TATCGAAGAGGGCGTCACGATTAAAGACAGTATTATTACATCGGGGTGCACTGTAAGCAAAAATACAGAGAATGAAATTATAGAACAAGAAGAATAGAGGACTTAATAACGATGATAATAATCATGGAGCCAAGTGCAACGCAAGAGCAGATTAAGATAGTAGTAAAAAACCTTACTAATAAAGGGTTTCAAACCATATTAAACAAAGGCGATGTAATGACGGTTATAGCAGCAATTGGCGACAAGAGATTAATAGAACCGCAGGCTATTGCATCACTAGATGGCGTCAGGAGCGTGAAACTAGTACAAGAACCATACAAACTTGCATCACGCGAAGGGCGAAATGAAGATACAGTTATTGAATTTAGCAATGGAGTGAAAATTGGCGGACTTGAACGACCAGTTATGATGGTGGGACCTTGTTGTGTAGAAGATGATATAGCAGGATTAATAGAAGTAGCAGAAGCGGCAAAAGAAATGGGATGTCAATTTTTGAGAGGCGGTGCGTTTAAGCCGAGAACATCACCCTATGATTTTGAAGGACTGGAAGAAAAAGCATTGGAATATTTGGCAATAGCCAGGGAAAAAACGGGCTTGCTTGTTGTTACAGAAGTTATGGATACTTTGGACCTACCACTAGTTACTCAGTATTCAGACGTTATTCAGGTTGGCGCCAGAAATATGCAGAACTTTAAGCTACTAAAAGCCGTGGGTAAATGCAATAAACCTGTACTACTGAAACGAGGTGGAGCCGCTACTATTAGAGAATTTTTACTTGCAGCAGAACATATAATGTGCAATGGAAATGATAAAGTTATTTTATGTGAGAGGGGAATAAAAGGGGTAGACTCAAATTATACCCGAAATACAATGGATATAGCATCTATTCCAGTTATAAAAAAATATTCGCATCTGCCAGTAATAGTAGACCCAAGCCATGGAACCGGAAGACGATATCTTGTAGAACCAATGGCTAAAGCAGGTTTAATTGTTGGCGCACACGGAGTGATGATGGAAATACACCATGACCCTGATAATGCCTCATCAGATGGAGCACAAAGTCTGTCGATCAAACAATTTAAAGATGTTGCAAAAAGATTAAATAAATTAATTGGCAGAATAGATTACGATAATAAATTAGAAAAACAAGAGAAAAGCTTTGTATAAATTTGATTTTAAACTAGATGATTTTCAAGAAGAAGCATTAGCACATATAAACGATGGAAAAAGTGTTGTTGTTTGTGCTCCAACAGGAGCAGGAAAGACTTGTATCGCAGAACATGCTATACATAAAGCATTAGAAAATAATACAAGAATATTCTATACAACGCCACTAAAAGCATTGTCAAACCAAAAATTTATGGACTTCTCAAAAAAATATGGGACAGACAAGGTGGGACTACTCACTGGAGATACCTCAATAAACAGAGAATCTCAAATTGTAGTAATGACAACAGAAGTTTTTAGAAATATGCTATATGGCACAAATTTTGGCTCTTTGTCTGACAATTTAAAAAATGTAAAATATGTAGTTTTAGATGAAGTTCATTATATGAATGATGAACAGAGAGGAACTGTATGGGAAGAAAGCATCATATATTGCCCATCTAATGTACAATTAATAGCTCTTAGTGCAACTGTAGAAAATTCTCAACAATTATGTGACTGGATAAATACAGTGCATTCAAAAACGGAACTTGTTTATACTGACTTTAGACCGGTTCCTCTCAGATTTTTCTATTATGACTCGTCCAAACCTACTGATGTATTACCATTGTTAACGCCTGAGGGGAAACTAAACTCAAAAATAAAACCTGAGAAGAGAGAAAAAGGCTTTAAAAAGAACACAAATCAACGATCTACAGTAAAAGATGTTGTTAGTATTTTACATAAAAGAGAAATGCTACCAGCTATATACTTCACTTTTTCAAGAAAAAAATGTGATGATCAGATGGAAAAATGTTCAGAACTAAACCTTATTACACCATTTGAGGCTAAAGAAATAAAAAGAATTACGGAAGAGCATTTAGCAGAAAATCCTTATCTTGCTAAAAACAAACACATTGAATATATTTTAAGTGGTGTAGCATCGCACCATGCAGGCTTGTTGCCAGGCTGGAAAGTTCTAATTGAAAAACTATTCCAAAAAGGATTGATTAAAGTAGTTTTTGCAACAGAGACACTGGCTGCAGGAATAAATATGCCTGCTCGCTCGACGATTATATCAGCAATAAGCAAAAGAACCGACTCAGGCCATAGAACATTAACGGCAAACGAATTTTTGCAGATGTCTGGTAGAGCAGGACGAAGAGGAATGGATGAGATAGGGTATGTGACAGTAATTGGTACTCCTTTCCAAACACCTGACGAAGTAGCAGAACTTGCAACAAGTAATGCGAATCCTCTGGAAAGTAGATTTTCTCCGAGTTATTCAATGGTTTTAAACTTACTTCAAAAATTTTCTTTAGACGAAACTAAACAACTTATACTAAAAAGTTTTGGATATTTTTCATCAAACGATAGATTAAAACCACTTATTGCACAAGAAGAACAATTTGAAAAAACTCTGGAAAAACTCAGGGATTTCCAATGTCCATACGGAAAAACAACGGATCATCTATTAGAATACAACAAATCTAAAGAAACATTCCTTGTGTATAAAAAACTCAGTAAAACACTTATAAAACAAGCCAAACAAAAAGGAATCTCTGATAGCCCTGAAGTTGGCGAATATTTAGAAAAAACAAAATCTCTTTTAAGTAAATTAAAAGAGTCACCGTGTGATGTTTGCAGAAGCTACCGAAAACACATGAAAGATATCGAAGTTTTAAAGAGATATGAAAAGAAATATGACCAATTGGTAAAAAATATTGAAGTAGAAAGAGATATTTACTGGAACAGTTTTATGAACCATAAGAATGTCCTTGAAAAAGCAGGATATCTCTTAGAAAATTATCCAAATGAAAAAGGATTAACTTGTTCAGCTGTTAGGGCAGAAAACGAATTATATATCTCGGAAGTGTTTTTAAGCGGACTACTTGATGATCTTTCAGCTGCTGAATTAGCTGGTGTAATTTGTTCATTAACAACTGAAGATTTAAGAACCGATGTATATGCTCAACAACCAATAAGTACAAATACAAGAAAAACTTTAAACAGAATTAAAGACATAAGAAAAAAGATAGCTATCCTGCAAAGAGATTATGAAATTTCTACAGAAATGTATATCAATTCATTCTACTCACCACTAATTGAAATGTGGGTAAACGGGGCTGACTGGGAATATATTGTCAATCAAGTAGCACAGTCTGAAGGCGATATAGTTAGAGCATTTAAACGAACTGTTGACGTTCTGAGACAAATAACAATAGTACCCAACATCTCACAAAAGCTTATTCAAACAGCAAAAGATGCAATAACAGCAATCTTAAGAGAACCTATTGATATAGACTAATCTTGTTTCGTAAAGGCTACAGCAAACGTCGAAGGCAATGAGTGAGATTTAAAGATATAAGATGAATCTATTTGTTGCTTAAAAGACTTATCATCATAATTTACAAACTTTCTGTAATCACTTAACTCTTCAGAAGAAAGCATCCCTGCAATCCTCAAGGCCTGTCTCTGTTTTGCTGTAGTATAAATTTCGGCAATAGCACTTGGGAGAAACATCAATATTGAACCCAAAGCCATACATCTTCTATCTAGCTTTTCTTTTGCAATTTTAGAAGATAAATTCTCTAAATTTTCTTTTATTCCTCTTGTTAAAAATTTTGGAACAATACCTTTTAGCTTGCCGGATGTAATTTTGGAAGAAATAATCTTACCAATAGCTGCCCCTGCAGCGGTAGAGCCGATTTCTATAGGAGCTAGAGCAATTTCTGATAATGTTTCAATGCTTTCTGAGTAATGCTGATTATTGTCATCAACTGTATTTATAGCCATAAAGGTATTTCGCTGAAGCTGTTTTGCATCATCCAGCTGCTTTGGCGAAAATTCTAATTGTCTTTTTGCCTTTAAGTAATCCATCTGATTAGGAAGAACCGTAGACTGATATTTTCTATATTCTTTTATATCTCTGCTTATATCAGACACAAAAGAAAAAATATTTTTCTTTTGTGACGCACCTGAGTCGTCAGAATTTATCACCGTCCCTTGAACTTGTTGGTCAGAGAATTTGGCAAAATTTTCAGGATTATCCAACAATTCTTTAAAATTTTTGTATCTTACTGCTTTTATAGCATCATTTTGAATATTTGCCAGACTTTTATTAAGAACAAGATAGGAAACAAGTGGAATACCAAACCCTATAGTTTTTTTTAATATTGGATTTTTCACCTTTAATAACTCAATAGCCTTATCTGACATAAGATATTCTAAGAATCCACCAACAAACAAAGAGCTGTATCCAACATTTATAATTTTTTCAATTTTCTCTAGTCGTTCATGAGATTTTATATCAACATCTTTTATTATTTTTTGAAAAAAATCTTTTTGTAACTCAGCTTCAGAAATTTCTTCTGTTAGTAATTTTTCGCCAAACAATTTTTCTTCTGCCCTCAAGGAAGAATCATATTTCTGCTTATTTTGGGAGTAGGAATTTTTATCTTTCATTAGTTGATTTACGCAATTTAAAGACTCTGCAATGTTCAATGCATTAACAGAATCTCTCACAGCTGATTTAACCTTAGACTCTTTTTGTATATCTACAGCTGAGCTTTTAGATTTGAGTAGCCCGTCAATCAAACCCTCTTGGGAATCAGTAAGAATAGCAAAATCCTTAACATCAGAAAGGTCTTTATTCATGCCCTCGAATTTTGCACGTCTTGTTGCACCTATCTGATTTAAAACAAAGTCCTTGACCATAGGAACATAAACAGCTGCTGAAATTATAGCTGCACCGACAGTGGCAAGATTGACCGCTGAAACTGATTTTTTTGCAACTTTAAAAGATTTCTGGGAAAATTTATCTATGAGATTTGCAACAGAATTTAGTGGTTTATTTTTTATTCTTGAAAGAGGTTTTGAGAATGAAGGAAGCATTTTGGGTATTCCCGAAGCCACCGTTAAGCCAGCTAAAAGCTCAATTTGAAGAGTTTGAAAAACAGCTTCAACATCACTTGCTTTGCTCTGGGCATAGTTGTCTAACATAAGAATTGAATCTACTGCAACTTTTGCCTTTTGTCTCTCATTGGAAGCATGTTGAGAATCATAGCTAACTCCTTGTTTTAACAACTGAGCATGCTTATTTTCGTCTATATGTCTATTTTGGTCCCATTTTTTATACTGAGGCTCATAGGCTTTGTAGGCTTTATAAGTAGCTAATATTCCCATTTACGCATAAATCACCTTATATTGTACAGATACACTATTTTAAATTAAAAAAACATAAATATTGCCATGAAAATTTTTAGGTTTTATATATTTTAACATACACAAAATAAACATATTTTAAATCACAAGTAAGAGTAAACTTTTAGACCTCATTCTCACTTAACATTTCACTTTAAAAAGCAATATGTTTAAGTTATGATTAGATTCAAGCGCAAGATTAAGATTAAGGATAAAGTATGCCATTAGACGTTTTTTTAGGAATAGATGTTGGATCAGTAACAACCAAACTGGCTCTTGTAGATATAAAAGGTAAATTCATTGATAGCTACATGATTAGAACATCTGGCAAACCTGTTATAGCCGTACAAACAGGCATGAAGAAGATATTAGAAAAAGCCATTTCTGAATATAATGTCCTTGGTGTTGGAACAACAGGTAGTGGAAGAAATTTGGCTGGCGCTCTAGTTGGTGCAGACATAATTAAAAACGAAATTACAGCCCATGCCGTAGCTGCAAGTACATATATTCCAGAAGTTCAAACAATACTTGAAATCGGAGGACAAGACAGCAAGATAATTATATTAAGAGATGGCATAGTTACTGACTTTGCAATGAACACTGTTTGCGCTGCAGGAACAGGAAGCTTTCTTGACCAACAAGCTTCAAGACTGAATGTACCAATTGAAAGCTTTGGAGAAGTTGCTCTAAAATCAACATCACCAGCCAGAATTGCAGGTAGATGTGGTGTCTTCGCAGAAAGCGACCTTATCCACAAACAACAACTTGGCTACCCTCAAGAAGACCTATTATACGGTCTTTGCCAAGCCTTAGTAAGAAACTACTTAAGCAATTTGGCTCTTGGAAAAGAGATTCTATCAACGGTGACTTTTCAAGGTGGTGTGGCTACAAATAAAGGAATGGTTAAAGCTTTTGAAGAAGCATTGAATACAAAAGTGGTTGTTCCAGAAAATCATCAAACGATGGGTGCCATTGGCGCTGCCCTATTAGCAATGGAAAACTATCAATATACTAATAAACAAACTACGTTTAAAGGTTGGGAAGTTGGAGAAATGTCTTTTAATTCCCACACAAACCAGTGTGTGGACTGTTCTAACAACTGTGAAGTAATAACTATTGTCGAAGGCGAGATGACATCCAGTGAACTTCAAAAGGCAAAAGACACCCAAGACAACATTATCGCCAGATGGGGTGGAACGTGTGGAAAATGGGACATTGCATAAGCAATATCCCATTAAAAAACATCTAAATTTTCGCTACACGAATGGCTGAAAAACTTTGTAGAAAATAAACAAAGATAGCAATATAAACACAACACCGCTTAACTTCATGAGCATTTCTGTAAAAGGTGCCATAGACTTTAGATTTTTAATTACAGATGCAAATAAACCACAAATAACAATTATTACGCACTGCCCAATTGCAAATAGGAACAACAACAATATAGAATATGATATCTTTGCTGATAATGAAGCGATAGCCATTATTGTGGCAAGTATTGGCGATGAACATGGCGTAGTAGCAAGAGCGAAAGCCATACCAATTAATGCAGGATACAAAAATAAACTTTCACTATCACCTTGAGGAAACTTTTTGATAATAGTTGGAAATGGAATTTCCACAAGTCCCAATAAATTCAGACCAAAAACCATTATTAGCGATGCTAAAAAGATAATCCATAAGGGAGAAGAAACTGAAGTAAAGGCCTTTCCAGTTAATGCACACGCAACACCAACAACACTAAGTACAATAGATAAGCCAATAGAAAAAGCCAAAAGTTGTACTAGAATTCTTTTTGTATTTGTATCTTTAGATCCACCAATATAAGCAAGTACCAAAGGAAGTACACCTAAGCTACACGGGGATAATGAAGATATAACCCCACCTACAAAAGCAAGCAAAAAAACTAACCCTGTAACATGACTTGTTTGAATATAGGATACTAAACTATTAATAACATTTTCCATTATAATATCGCTTTCAATTTAGTTTCAAACTCTGACCTTAGCATAGAACCTTCTGTTCTAAATTTTTGTTTACCAGTTTTATCCAAAAACACCATTGTTGGAACTAAATAGACATTATGTTTTTTTACCAAAGCCTGAATATCTGATGCATCAGAGCCTGCATCAACTTTAATAAAGTCAATTTGATCATTATAGTCAGGTTCAACTATGGCTATAACTTTTTTCATTTTTGCACAATCAGAACACATAGCTGAAGTAAAGATAATAACAGTAGGCTTATTTTCAGCCTGTGCAACTGAGATTATGTCACTATGTTTATTTTTATCTAGAGTGATATATGCAAAAATTGGTAAAACAATGATAAGTAGAATAAGGATTAAATTTTTCATAGTCTCTCTCCATTTAACTCAACCTTACTCTACTATAACATATTACTATTAAACATCGCTTATTTGGCTAATAAAGTTGGGCATCATAAATCTTCTGGCAAATACAATTTTGTTTTATCCAAAGTTTCTCTTAATAAATCATATTTGTTTATATTGGAAGATATCTGTTGAT
>JAEYQN010000175.1 GCA_023409995.1 Cyanobacteria bacterium OH_CBB_238
TTCTTTTGAGCTAGATCATAATGATGATGCCATAGAAAATTTGAATTATTCACTTGAGTTGAATCCCGATAATGCTGAAGCGCATTATTATCTTGGGGTTACCTATTATAAAGCAGGCTTGTACGCAAAGGCTCTGAGTCATGGTAAGGATTCACTAGAATTAGCCTCTGAAAGATGGGAGGTACATCTTCTTGTTGCTGAGTCTTTGGCTATGCTGGATCGAAAAGAAGAGACTTTAGCCCAATTTGACATTATTGCAGATAAAGGCTTTGTAAATGCTCAAATATATGCTTCTTGGGGATTAGCTTTAGGTGCTTTTTCTACCTTAGCAGAAGCTAGAGAAAAGTTTTACTGTTCTTTGCAATTAGAGCCCAATAATCATATCGTTATTACTAAGCTGGGGTTGAATTATTCTAAAGATGAAAATTTCTCACAAGCTATAAAGTTATTCTCACATGCATTAGATATATCTCCTAATTTTGTAGAAGCTATTGTTGGAATGGGAATTACTTTATACAAGCAAGAGGACTATAATGAAGCTATAAATTATTTTGTTAAGGCAACAAGGCTTTCACAAAAAATGTTTCACTTGTACTTTAACATTGCAAATTCCTATTACCATTTAGGAAATTACAAAAAAAGTGCTGATTATTACGCTAAAACAGTGGAGTATTACCCGAATCATGTTGAAGCACTGGTTAATTATACGAAGGTATTGTTGGAGCTAAACAATACAAAAGAAGCGATAAGAAAAATTAGAGCAGCTTATAAAATAGATAAAACATCAAATACCGTAAATCTGGTTTATTCCTCAGCTCTTATAAAACATGGGGATTATAGAGATGCCATAGATAAATTGGATGACATAATTACTAGAGATGAAGAATTCTATAGTGCTAAATTTGCAAAAGTAGAGGCGTTGTTTTGTTTGAAAAAATATCAAGAAGCAATTGGTATATTACAATCGTTGCCTGTAAAACTTCATGAAACAAAAGACTTTTTGTATTTAAATGCAATAAATTATGCAAGCCTTGCACAACTTTCGAGTTCGCATTACAATGTGGAAACAGCGATGTCTTATTGTGAGAAACTTAATGAGCTTTATCCAAATGATAAGTTATGGCGTGACGCACAAGAACACATTCGTGAAACAATACAAGTGAGAGGCATTAAGTAAAAAGTGAGCATCATAGTTCAAAAATTCGGTGGGACATCTGTAGCAGATGCACAAAAAATACATAATGTTGCGTCAGCTGTAATAAAAGAAAAAAATAATGGAAATGATGTTGTAGTTGTCGTTTCTGCGATGGGACATACAACAGACTATCTTGTTAAGTTGGCAAAAGAAGTGTCACCATGTCCTGATTCAAGAGAGATGGATATGCTTCTTTCAACAGGAGAACAAGTTTCAATAGCTTTATTAACAATGGCAATTCAAGCGCATGGCTATGATGCGATAAGTATGAATGCTCAGCAAGTTGGAATTATCACTGAATGCATACACTCTAGAGCTAGAATTGTTGATATAAAGACAGATAAGCTTAAGAAAAACATACAAGAAGGCAAGATAATAGTTGTTGCTGGTTTTCAGGGTGTTACCCCAGATGGAGAGATAACCACTTTGGGTAGAGGTGGTTCTGATACATCAGCAGTTGCTATTGCTGCGGCATTAAATGCTGAAAGATGTGATATTTATACGGATGTTGAGGGTATTTACACCACTGACCCAAGAATTGTTCCTAATGCACAAAGGCTTGAAATAGTTTCGTATGAAGAAATGCTTGAGCTGGCAAGAGTTGGTGCAAATGTTTTACATCCTCGTTCTGTTGAGACAGCCAAACAATTTCAAGTGCCATTAAGAGTTAGAAGTTCTTTTCAGTTAGATAATTTAGGAACGTTGATTATAGGAGTTGATAATATGGAAATATATAGACCGGTTGCTGGAGTTGCTGCCGATTCGTCACAAGTTAGAATTGTTATTTGTCAAGTTCCTGATGCGCCCGGAACTTCGGCTAAAATATTTAGTGTTCTTGCTGAAAATAATATAAGCGTGGATATGATCATTCAATCGTATGCAAGAGCTGATGAAACTAACGATATTGCTTTTACTGTTGACAAAAATGACTTTGAATCAGCAATGAACATAATGAATAAAGTAAAGAGTGAGTTGAATGCCACAGATATATTAGTTGATGAAGATATTTCAAAGGTTTCAATAGTAGGTGCCGGAATGGTTGATAGACCAGGGATTGCGGCAGCTATGTTTAAAGCTTTAGCAGATGTTGGTATAAACATTAAAATGATTTCTACAAGTGAAATTAAAATAAGTTGTTTGGTTGATAAATCAGAAGAAAAAGAAGCGATAAAAGTGCTATGCTCTCAATTTAACTTACAATCTGATGAAATAGCTGTTGTTAAAGGTGACTTGCCAAACGTATAAATCTTATAATATTAAGTGTATTACAATATAAAAGAGCATTTACGAATGCTCTTTTTATTTTTCATTTATAATTGTTTATATATGAGAAACAAGAAAGAGAAACGGTATGATAATAGATAAAATCAAAGAAAATATATATTATTGTGGTTCTAAGGATGCAGAAAGAAAATTGTTTGATGAGTTGGTCCCTCTTCCTGAAGGAACAACCTATAATTCATATTTAGTAATTGGCAGTGAAAAAACAGCTTTAATTGATACCGTGTATCCTCCAAGAATACCTGAACTTGTTGAAAAATTAGAGAGTAATAATATAACTAAAATAGATTATATTATAGCAAATCATGGCGAGCAAGATCACTCGGGTGCTTTACCAACGCTTTTGGAAAAATATCCCGATGCTATAGTTATAACTAATCAAAAATGTAAAGACATAATTATTGATATGCTTGAAATCCCTGCAGATAAATTTCAAGTGATAAGTGATGGTGATGAACTATCTCTTGGAGACAAAACATTTAAATTTATTTTTGCTCCATGGGTTCATTGGCCTGATACAATGTTTACGTATTTAAAAGAAGAGAATATGTTGTTCACATGTGATTACCTTGGTGCTCATTATACGTCTTGTTGTGATATCTTTTCAGATGATTCGCCTGAGCTAGAAATTGCTGCAAAAAGGTATTATGCAGAAATTATGATGCCTTTTAGATCGTTTGCTGCAAAATATCTTAAATTAATAAAAGATATGGATGTTGATATGGTACTGCCTAGCCACGGTCCAATATATAACAATCCAAAATTTATTCTTGATCTGTATGAAAAATGGACTAGTCCTGAAGTTGACAACGTTGTATTGATTCCATATGTATCAATGTATGAGAGTACAAAAAAGATGGTTGATTATCTGGCAGAAGCGCTTAATAAAAAAGGTATAGAAACTATTTTGTTTGATACTGTGTGGAATGACCATGGAGAGTTAGCTATGGATGCTGTAAACGTAGCAACGGTTGTTCTTGCTGCATCAATGGTTCTTGCAGGACCTCATCCTACTATGGTTACTACAGCTTATTTACTTGGTGCATTGAAGCCTAAATTTAAAAACCTTTCTATTATTGGTTCATATGGCTGGGGTGGAAACCTAACAGGTAAGCTCGAAGATATGTTTGTTGTTACTAAGCCAAATAAACTTGATTATGTGATGGCTAAAGGTTGCCCGAAACAAGATACTTTTGAAAAACTTGATGCTTTGGCGGAATCAATTTATCAGACGCATAAAGAAATGGGTTTGATAAAAGACTAAATAAAATATTAAGAAAAATATAAATATTAGTACAAACCTGACAATTATTGCTATGTTTACACTTTGTATAAGAGGATAATTATAAGGTTTGTATTTTTATGAATGTTAATAAAGTAGATGGATATAGTAACTATAATTCACAATCTAGTAATAGAGTTGATAAACACGAAGGGGCTTTGCCAGGGAAGAAAAGAACTGATTCATTTGAAAGAAGTGCTGAGTCTAGTGAACCAAACTATGTAAAATATCCTTATGGATCTTATGAATTAGCTCAGGCAATTCTTGCAACAGCAGCTTACCGGGTTGAGAAGAGACAGCCTAGAGTTCCTATTCAGTCAAAAGATATTGATTCTTATTTAGTAGTTTCAAAGTCAGAGCAGTCAGCATCGACTCATAACAACGAAACACACCATTATGGTTCTCAGCAAGAATATGAAACAACAGAAGAATGCTGTGAAGCAGGTGATGATATAGAACCTGAAGAGTAATTAATTATTTGTCTGCATAATTAAAGTATTGTAGACATCTATTGTTTGTTGGCAAATTGTTAATTCTCTTTTCATAAGACTTTTTATTGTTAACTTGAAGCATTTTAACAATGTTTTGTTTAGGCAATTGTGTTTCTCTAGAGTGGTTTCAATTTTTTGCCTATATTCTGGTTCTCTTGTGTTTTTTTCTATTTTATCTGCTATGAAGATTATTTTTTCAAAGTCACTCATCTCAACTTTTCCAAGAGTGTGCCACCTTATGGACGAAAGTATTTCTTTATCAGTTATGCCGAATTTGTTTTCTGCTAAATATGCGCCTACAGGAGCATGCCACGTTTTAGGGTTAAGCAATTCTGTGGGATGGTAATTTTTGCATTCGTTTTTTAACAAATTTAGCAGTTCTTCTTTAGGAAGACACTTTGCGCAGTCATGAATAAGTCCTGCAATTGCCGCTCTTTCTTCATTAAGATTAAATTTTTTTGCTAAATAGATGGCTGAATCCATCGCGCCTAATGAATGAAGATATCTTTCTTCATTTAAATTCTCTTTTAACCAAGCCTGTATGGTTTTTATATCAATCTCTGTATAATTTGTTTTCATTTATATAATTAGCAACTTCTTGAGGTACTATACTATTAATGTTATCACACTTTTTTGCTTTTTCACGTACCTCGCTGGATGAAATATTGCAGAAATTCATTTTTGCTAACCTATACTTAAAGCCATTATCTTTTAGTTGAGTTAAAGTTTTTTCACAAAAACTGTCTTCTCTAACAAACAGGATAAAGTCTACTAGTTCTTTTAATTTATTTGCTTCGTGCCAAGACTCAATTTGTTTAAAAGCATCAGAGCCAATAATAAAATTTATTTTATTAGAGGGGTTATATATTTTGTATAATTCTAATATTGTATAGTACGTGTAAGAAGGCTCATTGCGTTTATATTCTATTTCACTTACATCAAAAAAAGGATATGGCTCAACTGCGAGATTTAGCATATTTAATCTATGAATTGCAAGTTCTTTATCATACTCGAAGTTATGTTTATGGGGGGGCTTAAATGCAGGAATAAATAATATTTTTTCGAAGTTAAAATTCGAGTGTACAAACTCCGCGACTTTTAAATGTGCATTATGAATTGGGTTAAATGTTCCTTGGTATAAACAAAGGTTCATTGTGCTGCATAAACCTCTTCAAAGTGATATTCTTGAACAAGTCCAAGTATTCTATTTAAAAACTCCTTGTATTTGTTTCTACAAGCTTCTCCGGATAATATGAAATCTGCATTTTCAGCGCAAGGCTTTATATATATTTCTGCTTTTTTTGAGGCATTTTCAAATATTGTTTTTGCAGAGTCGCCCAAACCTCTTTCAGATGATCTTATGAAAAACCTTTCAGCTTGTATTGTTTTTGTTACATCTACATATATTTTAAAGTCGAAGGCTTCATGTATATCTTCAGTCAGTGTAAATAAACCTTCAGATATAATAATGTTTGATGGTTCTGCATGTTGATGGTTATCTATTCTGATTGCGGTGCCGGACATATCATATTTTGGTAAAAGAACACAATATCCTGATTGAAGTTGCCTTATGTGCTTTTTCATAAGACTTAACTCAAGTGCTGCGGGAACATCAAGATCATAATCTTTTGCGAAATTTGCAAAACTACCTGCTTTTTTAACCATTTCTGAACGGTCATGATAGTAGTCGTCAGTATTTATCCTAGTAATCGCATTTTTTATTTCAAATTCAGTAGCAAAGGATTGTATTGTATCAATCATATCTAATGCTACAGTGGATTTTCCGCTTGCTGTTTCCCCTGCGATTCCGACAGATGCCGAGCGTGTTATTGACCCAGATAAAAATAGTGCCATTTTGGAAATAGCACTACGTTTAAATTTTAATATGATAGAATTTGTTTTTTTTGTTTCTTCATCAAATATTTGAAATAACTTCGATTCGATTTCTGAAAAAATAGAATTTACCGAATGCGGATAAAGTCCGCTCTTTTCATCAATGTTATCGCTAATTATGCTTAATGTAGATGTCAAATCTTTGCCCCTTTTTGTGTAGTTTTTACAAAAATAAAAAAGTGTAAAAAAAAAAATTGCGCTTTAGTTTACAATATCAAAAACGTTTTTTAAAAACAAACATGTAAACAAAAATAATAAATATTAGTTAATAATCCATAACCATGCAATTGACTAAATATTGTTGAGTGTATATCATGATTATCTGGTTAGTATTTTTAATGTTTTACATCATTTATAGCGGAGAATTGGATGCGTTTGGTTCAAAAATTGAAACAATTTGAAAGGCAAGTTGTCTTTCTAAAATGGGCAGGTAGTGAAGAATATGGCAGAATAAACTATGTTGGTTCTGATTTCTTAGAATTTGAGGTTCTGGATACTGATACATTAGAGTATTCTGAAAAAGTATTAGTAAATGCTCAATTAATTTTAGAAGTTGTTGTCAAGTGTTCCGATATATCAAGAGTACTTGCTGAATACTCGGGTGCGCTTCCATCACCCCAGATGGACAATTAGAAGTCAGGTATTATAATAGTTGCCTTAAAGATAAACTAATTTATTTTCAAAAATCAAATGAAGTATACTGGAGTTATTGCCCAAGAATTGCAGAAAGTAATTCCCAATGCTGTTGTTGAAGGATCGTGATATGATAAGTATAAAACTTTATTGTACATTGATGCAATACAAAACAGCAGCTTCAATCGCTTAATAAGCTATTACAGCTGCTGGATTTCAAAAAATATTTTTTTATCTAAACTTTATAGTTGTAAAGTTTTTAGATAATCCTTCTTTTATTGATGACATTTCTTTATCAATAACTTCATCAGTTAGAGTTGCCTCTGTGTTTTGAAGTTTAATTCTGTATGCCAAACTCTTATAGCCAGACTCAATATGTTCTCCTTGGTAAATATCAAAAATGCTGCAACTTTTAAATAGTTTGTTACTAGCAGATTTCTTTATAACGTTAGAAATTTTTTCATGGCTGACACTTTCTTCAATCGCAAAAGCTATATCTCTTTGTACTTCTGGGAATTGTGGTAGCTTCCTGTATTTTACAGTGTTAAATGTTATACTTAGCAAGAGTTCTTCCAAATTGATTTCAAACAGATATATATCTTGATTAATTTTTAATTTATCTCTTAATAGAGGATATAATTCTCCAAAATATCCAATTACTTTAGGAGTTTTACCAAGTAACGTCATTTTTGCACTTCTACCAGGATGTAAATATTCACAATCTTCTGCTGGTGACAACTTTACTCTATTTGAAAGACCAAGAAGCTCTAATAGAGATTCAACAACTCCTTTTAGTGAATAAAAATCAGTTTTTTTATGGCTTCTCCAGAGGCTGGAATGGATGTCTCCACTGATAACTCCTGAGAGCATTCTTTGTTCTGTAACGCCGCTGTCTTTATCTGTTGGTTCGTTTTCTTTTAAGAATATTTTTCCGATCTCATATAACCAAACATTTTTTTGTCCATTGTCAAAGTTGTTTTTTAATGTGTGTAACAAGTTTGCTATTATTGTTTGTCTGAGCATTGTATGATCTTCTGATTGAGGATTTTGCACATAGACTGCTTTTTCAGAACTATAACTTAGGTTGTAGTTCTTTAATATTGGTTCTCCAATCAAAGATGATGTTATTGCTTCATCAAAACCGTAGCCAAGGAACAGTGAATTAATTTGTTTTAGGAGTTTAGTTTCATTGCTTATTTCAGGAGACTGAGTTTTTCTAGGTAGTGTTGGATCAATCTTATCGTATCCATTGATTCTTGCTATTTCTTCAATTAAATCAATTTCTCGTGTTACATCATTTATTCTAAAACTAGGAACTCTGAATTTAGCTGCTACATCATTTTTACCTAATAAGTTGAAGCCAAGTTTATCAAGAATTTCAATACACCTTTCAGCAGAGATTTCACAACCAAGAATACGCTTAATTTGTCCGAACCTTAACGTGATATCTAAATCTGGAAGTTTGTTTTCTCCATCTTCCACGATTCCATCTACTTTAGCTCCAGCTAATTCAGTTAATAGTTGCATTGCTCTTAGGAGTGCTGGCTTCACAGAATCCATATCTACTCCTCTTTCGAATCGCGCACAAGCTTCACTTCTGTAACCAACACTTCTCGCATTTCTTCTGTTAGTCGCTGGTGTGAAGTATGCAGACTCTAAAACTAAGTTTTTAGTATTTGAATCTACTTCGCTATTGGCTCCGCCAAATACTCCTGCAACACAAACACCTTCATCTTTAGTAGCTATTAAAACCGAATCATTATTTAGTTCTCTTTCAACTTCATCCAAAGTTACTATTTTTTCGCCTTCTTTTGCTCGTCTTATGCACAAATAGCCAGAAAGTTTGTCCATATCAAAAGCGTGTAATGGTTGCCCATATTCTATAAGTACGTAATTTGTTATATCAACAACATTATTTATTGCTCTTATACCAGATGCTTCCAATCTTCTTTGCATCCACTCTGGCGAAGGCTTAATTTCTACATTACTTAATAATCCTGCTGAGTAATAAGTGCAGGTATCTTTGTCTATTATTTCGACATTAAATTTATCTGTGGACAAATCGCTTGTGCTTTCCAATTTTGAAAAATTTAATTTCTTATTAAAAATAGAGCTTAACTCTCGAGCAACCCCAATAATAGACATCTGATCGCCTCTATTAGCTGTAGGTGCAATATGCAAAACTTGATCTTCTTGAATATTTACAACTCTTTCCAATGGCAGGCCTAAATCTAGATTGTCAAAAAGCCTATTGAGAATTAAGATGCCATCTTCTTCTTGTAAATTTTCAAGTCCTAACTCATCTTGGGAGCACAACATCCCTTGAGATTCGATCCCTCTTATTTTCGCTGGTGTCAGTTCGAATAATTCACCTGTTTTTCTTGAAAATACTTTTGATCCAACTGATGCATATGGAATTACTTGTCCAATTCCAATATTTTGTGCACCGCAGACAACCGTTTTTACTGAGCTTCCTGTATTAACGTCAACCAGATGCAATTTATCAGCGTCAGGATGTTGTTTTATATCCACAATTTTAGCAGTGATTATGTTTGAAAATTTAGGGCCGATTTTTTCAATTTCTTCTACCTCAAGCCCACTCATTGTTAATTCATGCGCTATTTGTTCAGGAGAAATACCTTTTAAATCAATAAACTCATTTAACCACTCTAAAGATATTTGCATAATAATTTCTCTCTTTCTCTTCTCTGCATAAATTTTACAATAAAGAACCCCTGTTGTCATTAAAAGACATGCCTAAACCTCTTTTTTTAATTTTTTATAATTACTTAAAAAAAATTTATATTTCTTAAAAGTGGTTTAACTACACTAATGATCGGGAATCTATGAAAAATATGAAACTAAAAAGCCATACTTAAGTATCAAAAACTTCAAACTTTATGAGAATTAATTATAGACTATAAAATCCGTATCATATAAGGAAAGTAAGTGAGTGTGAAAGACAAAATTGTAATTGTCTTTAGCTTATTAACTTCCGTTGGTAGTATTAAAAAACTGTCTACAAGGATGTAGATAGTATATTGAAAGGAGAATCAATACCATGGCAATTACAGTTAACACAAACGTTACAGCACTAGTAGTTCAAAAGAATTTAAACTCAGCACAGTCTCAACTAGCTACTAGTCTTGAAAGAATGTCAACAGGTCAAAAAATCAACAGCGCAAAAGACGATGCTGCTGGTTTAGCTATTGCTACAAATCTAGCAACAAAAATTAGGGGTTCAGAACAAGCTCAAAGTAACATCCAACAAGCAGGTAACTTGTTGTCTACTGCAGAAGGGGATATTACAAACATTTCGGATCAAGTGGATCGTATCAGAGAACTAGCTGTTCAAGCATCAAACGGAATCAACTCTACTGAATCAATGACTGCTATTAAGAAAGAGGTAGAAGCTCGTATAGCAGAAATCAACAAAAGTGCTGCTGGTTCTGAGTTCAACGGAGTAAATCTTTTAGATGGTACAGCTTCAAGCGGACTAAGATTACAGGTTGGTGCTGATTCTGCAGCGGCTACTAACAGTATTACTGTTTCAGGTGTATTCGGTGATGCTTCAGCTTCAGCTATAGGTTTGTTGGCTGGTTCGTATGATACAATTAGTAAGGCATTTGCTGGCGCAACAGCTGCTGCTGGATTTATCGCAAATTGTGATAGCGCTTTAGCTGACCTAACTACAAGAAGAACCCTAATCGGGGCTTACCAAAACAGACTAGATTCAACATACAATGCGTTGGATACATCAATTGAAAACTTATCAGCTTCTAAGTCAACAATTATGGATACTGACGTTGCAACTGAATCTTCTAAGTATACAAAAGCTCAGATCTTGCAACAAGCATCTGCAGCATTGTTAGCAACTGCTAACCAAGCTCCAAGTATTGCTCTATCTTTAATCTAATAACTAATAAAGATATAAGTAGTATTATACAAAGCCTGAAGGATATCCTTCAGGCTTTAAATTTGCTTTATAATTGATTCGTGGATGGAACTTTTTAGTATCTTTTGCGTCATATAACTTAACAATTACTGAATCGCTCACAAATACCTAACATCATTATCTGTTTGCAAAAAAAGCTGGCAATTCGCCAGCTTTTTCTTTTTTTGATATTGAGAATACTTTTCTATGCTTTTTCTAAATATGCATCTAATTCCCACTGAGATACAAATGTTCTAAATGAATCCCATTCTTTTGCTTTTGCACAGGTAAATTCGCTATATATATGATCTCCAAGTGCAGATTGTGCAACAGGTGTTTTTTCCATTAAATCTAGTGCTTCCTCTAAGCTTCCAGGAAGAGCATCTATTTTTTGTTTCTTTCTTTCTTTTGTAGTTAGTTGATAAATGTTACTTTCTACTGGAGCTGGTGGCTCTATCTTATTCTCAATACCATCTAAGCAAGCTTCAAGAATAGCAGCAAATGCTAAGTATGGGTTGCAGCTTGGATCCGGAGATCTTAATTCAACCCTTGTGGCATTACCTCTTTTTGCAGGAACTCTCAGTAACGCACTTCTGTTAGCTAGCGACCAAGCTAAATAAACAGGAGCTTCATAACCAGGAACAAGTCTTTTATAACTGTTAACTGTTGGGTTTGTTATCGCAGTTATGCTCTTTATATTCTTAAGCAATCCACCTATGGAGTACATAGCTTCTTGAGATAGCTGATATTGGCTTGATTCATCGAAAAAGGCATTGCGTCCATCTTTAAATAATGAAACATTGCAGTGCATGCCAGATCCATTAATTCCAAATATCGGTTTTGGCATAAATGTTGCTTGGAGATCATATTTGTCAGCAACAGCTTTAACTGCTATTTTAAATGTTACAACATTGTCTGCTGTTGTTAAGATGTCTGCGTATTTGAAATCAACTTCATGTTGGCTTGCTGCAACTTCGTGGTGTGATGCTTCAATATCAAATCCCATTTCTTGTAAAGTTCCTACAATGTCGCTACGAACATCTTCCCCAAGATCTTCGGGACCAACATCGTAATAGCCTGCTCTATCATGAATTACAGGCGCTATCTTTTTATCTTTTGTTTTTTCAAATAAGAAAAATTCAGCTTCTGGTCCAAGATTCATTGTATAACCAAGTTTTGCAGCTTTTTCCATTACTCTTTTTAGATTGCATCTTGGACAACCTTCAAAAGGTGTGCCATCTGCGTTATGGATATCACAAATTACTCTTGCAACCTTTCCACCATCTTTAGTTCTCCAAGGAAGAATTGTAAAAGTGTTTTTATCTGGATAAAAATACATATCTGATGTTTCTATGCTTCTAAAACCTTTAATAGATGAACCATCCAACATCATTTCGTTATTTAGAATTTTATCTATATGGACAGAAGGAACGGCCATATTTTTTACTTGCCCATTGATGTCGACAAATTGTAGCCTTACGAATTTGACGTCATTTTCTTTTATCAAATTCTTAATGTCTTCGCTTGAATAACTTTTGCCGCATAATGGCATGTGCATAAACTCACTCATATATTTTCCTTTCAAAAATTACAAAATATATATTACAAATTTTTTTAACATGTATCAAGTATTAAGTGTTTTTTTTACACTAAGTCTTTGTGTTTGTTTACAATTGCTTTCTTTATAGCTACAATTACTATGAAAGGATTGTATCTATGGCATTAAGATTTTTAACGGCAGGCGAGTCTCATGGACCAGCTTTGAGCACAATAATTGAAGGAATTCCTGCTGGTTTTCAAATTTCTAAAAAAGCAATCGATATAGAGTTGAAAAGGCGCCAGAGCGGATATGGGCGTGGTGGAAGGATGAAGATTGAGTCTGATCAAGTGCAAATTCTTTCAGGGGTCAGGTTTGGACGATCAATAGGTAGTCCTGTTGCTTTGTTGATTCAGAATAATGATTGGCACAATTGGCAAATCCCAATGTCTGTTATGGAGATTGAAGAAACTGATGAAAATATCGCTATAATTAAAGAAAAAGAAATCACTAAAGTAAGACCCGGTCATGCGGATTTCTCAGGTGCTATTAAATACAGACATAAAGATGTAAGAAATATCCTTGAACGTTCAAGTGCAAGAGAAACGACAACGAGAGTTGCTGTTGGTTCAGTGGCGAAACAAATTCTGGACTCTTTTGGTATTTTTGGTTTTTCTCATATTACTCAAATAGGAGAAGTTAAAGCCAATGTTAATAGAGACTGTATAGACATAGACAATATTGAACGTTCGGAACTCAGATGTGCAGATAATGAGGCAACTGAAGCTATGAAAAAACTTATAGATTCAGTTCAAAAAAGAGGAGATACTCTGGGGGGAAGTTTTGAAGTTATTTATAAGAATTTGCCAATAGGACTTGGTTCCCATGTTCATTGGGATAGAAAATTGGATGGTCTTTTGGCTCAGGCTATTATGAGTATTCCGGCAGTTAAATCTGTAGAAATTGGCTTAGGTCATAAAGTTGCGGAAATTGAAGGATCAAAAACTCATGATGAGGTCTTCTTTGAAGATGGGAAATACTCTCGAAAAACAAATAATGCTGGTGGCATTGAGGGAGGAATGACAAATGGAGAAGACATTGTTATAAAAGTTGCAATGAAGGCTATTCCAACAATGAAGACTCCCCTAAACTCTGTTTCTTTAGATACTCATGAATCATATCTTGCACACTTTGAGCGTTCTGATACCTGTGCGGTACCTGCTTGTGCTGTTGTTGCTGAAAGCATGGCTGCTATTGTTCTAGTAAATTCTTTCATGGATAAATTTGGTAGTGATAGTTTTTCTCAGATAAAAGATAACTATGAGAACTATCTCGAATATGTAAAAACGAGGTAATGTAGTGTCTAAGAATATTGTTCTTATTGGAATGATGGGGGCTGGTAAAACAACAATATCGAAACTATTAAGTGAGAAACTTGATGATATGAACCTTGTTGACATAGACTCGGTTATTGTTAAATTGGAGAACCGCTCAATTAATGAAATTTTTAAAGATAGTGGTGAAGAATATTTTAGAAATATAGAATCAGGGATAATAGAATCTTATTCTATTATGTCAGATTTCATAATTTCAACTGGCGGTGGAGTTTGTGAAGAACCTGCAAATATTGAAAATTTAAAACAAAATGGTGTTTTGTTTTATTTATATACTTCCGCCGATGACATATATGCCAGAGTCGCAAACGATGATGCTCGCCCATTACTGAAAAGTAGTAATGTAAAATTGACTATTGAAAAATTACTTGAAAAAAGGGATCCATTGTATAGATTATCAAATTATATAATTGATACCACAGATAGAACACCAGAAAAAATTACAGAAGAAATATTGGAAAAATATTATGGAATTATTGGTTAAAACTACTCCTCAAAAAGAGCTTTTCTATCCGATTATAATTGATGAAAGTTTGTTAGAAAAAGCCGGTGAATACATAAACAAGTATTCAAGTGCAAATAAATTTCTTATAGTTACGAATGATAC
The DNA here is from genome assembly GCA_023409995.1 of Cyanobacteria bacterium OH_CBB_238. Lineage (GTDB taxonomy): Bacteria > Cyanobacteriota > Vampirovibrionia > Gastranaerophilales > Gastranaerophilaceae > JAEYQN01. The sequence continues at coordinate 14,248 of JAEYQN010000175.1, forward strand.
AGTCTTCAAACTTTGGGGTAATGTATTAAATATTCCAAATTCTAGCGTATTAGTGATTCCAGATGGAGAATCGTTTAAAAATTTCGATTCATTGAATCTTATCTTGAATAAAGCTTTGGAGCTTAAGTTAGAAAGAAAAGACGCAATTGTTGCTTTCGGTGGCGGAGTCATTGGTGACATGGCTGGTTTTGCGGCCTCTATCTACCAACGAGGTATAGATTTTATTCAAATTCCTACAACTTTATTGGCACAAGTAGATTCTTCTGTTGGCGGTAAAGTTGCGATAAACCATCCACTTGGTAAAAATTTGATAGGCGCTTTTTACCAACCCAAATTAGTTCTTGCGGATATTTCTGTTTTGGGCACCCTTGATATAAGGCAGATGAAAACTGGGCTAGCAGAGGTTGTCAAATATGCATTTATAGAAACTAGTTGCAATTCTGAGAATGAATATAATTTTTTCAATTTTTTAAAAGAGAACAGTGCTAAAATTATTGATAGAGACCTTTCTACTTTACAAGAATTAATTTATATTTGCTGTTCTCTTAAAAGTGCTGTAGTAGTTCAAGATGAAAAGGAAAAAGGGTTAAGGGCAATACTTAATTTTGGTCATACGTTTGCCCATGCACTGGAAAAAGTTACTGAATATACTTTTTATACACATGGAGAAGCTGTTGCTATTGGTATGAAGATGGCGCTAAATCTTGCATATCAGAAAAATCTTATTACCTCTAATTACCTTGATATGGGATTATCATTAATTGAGCAGTATGGATTAGAAATATCGGTAAATAAGTCTATTACTCTTCAACAAGTTTATGAAGCAATGAAGCTGGACAAAAAGGTTGACTCAAATAATATTCGTTTTATCCTGCCTACAGGATATCAAAAGGTTGACATTTTTGACGATGTTGATGAAGAACTCATCAAGAAAGTTGTGTCACAAGAATTGTAACCGATTCTAATTGATGTTATAATATAAAAGCAGTTTATAGAGGATTTGTATGAAAATATTAATTTCAAATGACGATGGAATAATGGCTAATGGCATTAGAGCTTTAACAGAGGCACTTAGTGCCGACAATGAAGTTTATGTGATTGCCCCAGATAGAGAAAGAAGTGCTGCTGGTCATTCATTAACTCTTCATACCCCTCTTAGAGTTGAAGAACTTGAACCAAAATATGGTGCAAAAAGAAATTGGGTTACAACTGGAACCCCAGGCGATTGTGTCAAAATTGGCTTAAGTGCGATTTTAGATGAAAATGAAAAGCCAGACTTGGTGATTTCCGGTATAAACCATGGACCAAATTTAGGTGCAGATATATTGTATTCTGGAACTGTTAGTTGTGCAATGGAAGGCGCAATGCTTGGTTACCCCAGTATTGCTGTCTCTCTGGCTAGTATGTCATATGAACCTGAATATTTTACTTTTGCTGCAAATTTTGTAAGTAAATTTCTCGCTAAAATAAAAGAGATAGAATTTCCTAAAAAAACAATCCTGAATATAAATGTTCCGGCGCTTCCTCCTGATGACATATTGGGTGTTGCAATAACAAAGCTAGGAACAAAAATGTTCACTGACACCTATGACAAAAGAGTTGATCCAAGAGGAAAAGTATACTATTGGATGGCAGGTGAATTGATAAAACATGATGAAAATGACGATACTGATATTAATGCGATTCGTTGGAACCGTATTTCAATAACTCCTGTTACATTTGAAATGACTCACAAGAGTATTATGGCTGATCTTGAGAATGCTTTTTGTAAAGATGGAAAATGCGATTGGATTTAATTCCGTTATAAAGTTAGTTTAGGCTTATATTCTTTATGTGCTCAATTTTTGGTGAAGATAGTCCTATTATTGAAATGGCATCTATTCTATATGATTTGTAATCTATTTTGCACTGGTTTATGTAAGCCAGAACAGCTGTGAAAATTTTTTCCAGTTTGTTTTTTGTTATTGCCTCTAGGGGGTGACCAAAATTTTGACTGGTTCTAGTTTTTACTTCGATAAATACAAGAGTGTTTTTATCCTTAGCTATAATATCTATTTCGCTATTTTTTGAGAAATGCCAGTTTCTATTAATAACTTTGTAGCCTAACTCTTCGATGTATCTACAGGCTAAATCTTCACCAGCTTTGCCTATTGTTATATTTCTTGATGCGCTCATGGGTATATTATAGCAGTTATAGCTAAATTTTGTTATTTTGCTATAATGGTTGTATGAAAAAATCGGTTTTAATTACAGGTGCGTCTTCTGGGATTGGCAAAGAAATTGCCATATTACTTGCAGAAAATAACTTTAGGGTTTTTGCTGGGGTTAGAAAAAAATCTGACAAATTTAATTTGGAAAAAATTAATAAAAATATAATTGGCGTTTATCTTGATGTAACAAGTGAGTCCAGTATAGAAAAGGCTTTCTGGTATGTTATAAAGAAGACAAGTTCTCTTTGTGCAATTATAAATAATGCTGGAATTGCTATAGGTGGACCAATTGAATATATTCCAGTGAAGAAAATTAAAGAACAATTTGATGTTAATACATTGGGGCCAATCAGATTGACTCAAAAATTCTTGCCTTTGTTAACAGATGGTCGGATTATAAACGTGAGTTCTATGGCTAGTACTGGTATTTTTCCTTTTGTGGCTCCTTATTGTGCGTCAAAAAGAGCTATGGATATATTAATGAACGCATTTGAGCTTGAGCTCTGTAATAATGAAATAAAAGTAATTTCTATTAAGCCGGGGACAATTAAAACTCCGATTTGGAATAAATCTCTTAAAAACAATTTTGAGTATTTGAAAGATTTGCCAGAGGGGCAAGTAGATAAATATCGAAAAGAACTTAATCTAATTGAAAAAAATGCTATAACAAATAGTGAAAGTGGTGAAAGCCCAATTAATGTGGCTAAGGTTGTGTTAAAAGCTTTAACTTCAAAAAATCCAAGAGCTTCTTATACAGTTGGCAAAGATGCTTTTTGGGTAGTTCTTTTTGCAAAGATGCCTCAAGGGTTTGTTAATTTTATAGTTAAAAAGTTCCTTAAAAAAAGAATTATTTGTTAATTTTACTTTCTTATGAGATGTGCATACTTTATATGTGCAATCTTTAGTTTGCACATCTTTAAGAAATATTATGATATTTTGAATAAATATAATAGGCTGTGAGCTAATAGAGATAATAGTATTCAGAAGTGAATACATGCGCACGCATGTGTTCATCATGTTTTTGGGGGTTTCGAACCATGGAATCCATGACGGCACATGGGATACGGC
>JAEYQN010000144.1 GCA_023409995.1 Cyanobacteria bacterium OH_CBB_238
CTGGCATATTGTATGGAAATAATCATACCATCAATACCGCGATCCCCAAATCCGCCAGGAACAATAACAGCATCGACATCTTTTAAATTCTCTGCTACATTTTCTTCTGTGACTAATTCTGAATCAATCCATTTTAGATTTACTGTAGTTCTGTGTGAAATACCACCATGTTTTAAAGCTTCTACAACACTGATATAGGCATCATGCAACTGAATGTATTTACCCACAAGCGCAATATTCACTTCGCTGGTAGGGGATTTTAAAGATTCCACCATGCTGTTCCAATCCGTAAGATCAGGTTCTGGGCATTCCAATTTCAGGCATTCACAAGCTACCTGCGCCAAACGTTCTTTCTCCATAGCAAGAGGAGCTTCATATAGATATTCCACATCCAGGTTCTGAAGGACATGATTACTTGGTATATTACAGAATAGAGAGATTTTATCTTTCATCTGCGTATCAATCGGATGTTCACTTCTGCAAACGATGATATCAGGTTGGATACCCATACCTTGTAACTCTTTTACACTAGCCTGAGTAGGTTTTGTCTTCATTTCCTGAGAAGCCTTTAAATAAGGAATGAGAGTTACATGAATTAAAATCGCATTTTCTCTTCCAACTTCATGTTGGAACTGACGAATTGATTCCAAAAATGGCTGACTTTCAATATCACCTACCGTACCGCCAACTTCAATAATAGCGATTCGGGTCTCTTTATCGGTAAAATTTCTATAAAAACGGCTCTTGATTTCGTTCGTAATATGGGGTATGACCTGAACGGTTCCGCCACCATAAGCGCCTTTTCTTTCTTTTTGCAAAACGGACCAATAAATTTTTCCAGTCGTTACATTAGAATTCTTGTCCAAACTTTCATCTATAAATCTTTCATAATGACCAAGATCAAGATCTGTCTCCGCACCATCATCTGTAACAAATACTTCGCCATGCTGAATAGGGTTCATAGTCCCTGGATCAATATTGATATAAGGATCAAATTTTTGCATAGTTACCTTGTAGCCGCGCGCTTTCAATAGCCTTCCTAAGGAAGCTGCTGTGATTCCTTTTCCAAGACCGGATACAACGCCACCTGTTACAAATACATATTTTACTGCCATATCGAATCTCCTTCTCTTCTATAAAAAAGACGCCGAATCATCGCAGATCAAAATCCCGAAGATAATAACGCCTATCAATCAATTTAAAAAAATACCTATCTATTGTATAATAGTTCAAACAGAAAAGCCAGCGCTTTTTTAAAAATACCTTAATCTGTAAAAATCTAATCTTAATATAAGTATTAAATACTAATGTAATATAGTATACTACACAGATGGAATACATTACTAGCCTAAAAAATAATTATATCGAAATAGATAAAAACATAGGATAGTAATTTATGCACATTTAATAAAGTTTTTATAGATAAAGATTTTTTTTCATAATAAATGAGTTGATTTATGATGATTCTATCTTTATACTTAAATAAGGTATACAAAGTAAAAGAAATACCCAAATTGTAACAATGTTGAGGAGATTTGTGATGGAAGATCAAGAAAATAAATTAAATCCTTACGATGGAGGGAATGGTATTAATAATAATCGTAATACACCACCTGGAGGAGGAAATAATCCGAATGGCAATAAAGGGAATGGGCAGGCACCGAAAAAGCAAAGCCTGGTACTTTTGCTTGTGGCAGCACTTATTTCTTTATTATGTATGAGCTATTTTATGCGCATAATAAGCGGTGGAGTGAATGAAGTCACATATAATGAATTTCTGCAAATGGTGGAAGATGGAAAGGTGAAAAGCGTAGAGCTTGCATCGGATAGGATCAATATTACGATGAAAGAAGATGCTGATACGGCTCAAAATAGTAGTCCTTTGCAAATGAAACAGCAAACGGTGACATATTATACGGGCAATGTAGCCGATGATACATTGGTACATTACTTGATTGAAAATAAGGTGGATGTCAAGGGCGAAGTACAGGATAATTCCGGGTTACTGCTGTCAATACTCTTAACTTACGTTCTTCCGATTGCTCTGGTATGGGTCGTTTTAAGTTTACTCTTTAAAAAAATGTCCAGTGGTGGCGGACCTATGGGAGTCGGTAAGAGCAATGCAAAAGTATATGTACAAAAAGAAACGGGTATTACCTTTAAAGATGTAGCCGGGGAAGATGAGGCTAAGGAATCTTTACAGGAGGTAGTAGATTTTCTGCACAATCCGTCAAGATATGCAAAGATAGGTGCAAAACTTCCGAAAGGCGCATTGCTGGTGGGCCCTCCGGGTACCGGTAAGACGTTACTTGCAAAAGCAGTAGCAGGAGAAGCGAAAGTTCCTTTCTTTTCACTTGCGGGCTCTGACTTTATAGAGATGTATGTAGGTGTAGGAGCATCCAGGGTGAGAGATTTATTTAAAGAAGCTACTAAAAATGCTCCTTGTATTATTTTTATTGATGAGATCGATGCGATTGGGCGAAGCAGAGATTCTAAATTTGGTGGAGGCAATGAAGAAAGAGAACAGACATTAAATCAATTGCTTTCGGAAATGGATGGGTTCGATACTTCCAAAGGGGTCTTAATACTGGCGGCGACAAATAGACCTGAGATATTGGATAAAGCATTACTGCGTCCGGGTCGTTTTGATAGGCGCGTTATTGTAGACAAACCAGATTTGAAAGGACGTGTCGAGATTTTAAAAGTCCATGCAAAAGATGTGCTTATGGATGATAGTGTCGATTTTGATTCGATTGCATTGGCAACCAGTGGTGCAGTTGGTTCGGATCTTGCGAATATGATTAATGAAGCCGCAATCAATGCGGTGAAAGAAGGCAGAGAATACGTTTGTCAGAAGGATCTATTTGAAGCAGTAGAGCTAGTGCTGGTCGGAAAAGAGAAGAAGGACCGGATCATGGGGCCGGAAGAGAGAAAAATCGTTTCTTATCATGAAGTTGGTCACGCATTGGTAAGTGCATTACAAAAGAATTCGGAACCGGTACAGAAAATTACAATTGTACCAAGAACAATGGGAGCATTAGG
>JAEYQN010000168.1 GCA_023409995.1 Cyanobacteria bacterium OH_CBB_238
GTTGTATTGTATGAACTCGTTGCAGCGTTGGCTTGTAAGACAAAACAAGATATCAAACAACTAGCAACAATAGTAAAAAATATTTTCTTCATAACGCTTCATTCCCATTTTACTTATTAATATAATCATAACTTGGTAAAAATCAAGTTTTACAGAATCATTATATATAGTTTATAAAATATATTTCTAATTTAAATGCATTATAAAGTTGATTTTATACTCATTCATTAAAACTAAATAAGATGTAAAAAACAGCAAAATATTTCACTTATAACTTATAAAATTAATGTTTTTAATCTATTCTTGCCAAATATGCTCATTTAAAAGAATGAAAATTCTCCAATTTAGTATATTAATTTTTATTACATCTGTATAATATAATACATAGTTGTTGAGTAACTTATTTGTTAACGAGGAATTATAGATTTATGAAAATCAAAATTAAAGAAGCTGTAAAAATCAAAAAAGGTTGGAGTTTATACAAACTGGCCAAAGTTTTACAGTTACCACAGCAAACGGTTTACTCTTGGGCAAGCGGAAGAACACAACCTTCTTACGAAAACATGGATAGGCTGTGTGAAGCTCTTGGTTGCGCAATATCTGATTTATTTGAAGCAGAACCGGTACAACAAAAGTTAAATCTTATTGTAAATCAATAAGCTCAAATTAGCCTTTCAGATCGTACTGTTCTTCTTCTTTAAGTTTTCTATTCATTAATTTATCTAAAACTTCTTCTGGCGTTATATCCGTATAAACCGCTTCGTATATTGCACTTGAAACAGGAGTTTCAATATTTAATTTTTTCGAAAGTTCACAAACGGCTTTTGAAGTTTTAACACCTTCTGCAACTGATCCAAGTTCTGACAATATGTCATCTATTTTTTTACCTTTACCAAGCATTGAACCAACAGTATAATTCCTACTCATTGGACTTGAACAAGTTGCTATTAAATCACCCATTCCCGAAAGCCCATATAAAGTAGATGGATTAGCTCCAAGCGCAACACTAATTCTGACCATTTCTGCCATACCTCTGGTCAACAATGCACCCCTGCAATTATCGCCTAAGTTCATGGCGTCAGCAAAACCCGAAGAAATAGCTATTACATTTTTCAAACTGCCACCAAGTTCAACACCTATAACATCTGTATTTGTATACAATCTAAACTTGCTAGGCACAGTTAAAAGCTTTTGTGCAAGTTGCGCTGCATTGATGTCTTCACTTGCAACTGAAGCTGCTGTTGGTAGTCCCATAAGTACTTCTTTTGCCAATGTAGGACCAGATAAAACAACTAGCTTTGAATTAGGCAACTCTTCTTTTATAACTTCTGACATTCTCATCAAAGAAGGCAACTCTAGTCCTTTAGAGGTATTAACAATAACCTGATCATTTTTTAGCCCTGCCTTTTTTAGGTTTATACAAACGTCTCTTATTCCAGAAGTAGCAACCACAATCAAAATTATGTCTGCGTCTTTTATTGCTTCTTTAAGATTTGATGAGACTTGAACTTTATCTTTCAACTGCACAGAAAGTGGCTTGGTTGCTCTCTTGTTCCTTAGCAAATCTTCAGACAAATCACTTTCTCTGCCCCAAACAACTACTTCATCAAAATTATCTGTTAATAACCATGCCAGGGTAAGCCCCCAACAACCAGCACCTAAAACTGTCAGTTTCATATTTAATCTCCTATAAAATTGGCGATTCCATTATTATAGAACAACATTATACATTTGCAAAAACATTACGAGCTTCTTCTCTGTCATCAAAATGAATTGTTGTGTGTTGCAAAATTTGATAGTCTTCATGCCCTTTTCCTGCAATTACAATGACATCAGAAGGCTTCGATATATTTTTTAGAAATTTAATAGCTTCACCCCTGTCAGGTTCAACAAATATTCTTTGAGTATTAACAGATTTTATACCAGTCATTATATCTGAAATAATCAATTGAGGATCTTCACTTCTAGGGTTATCAGAAGTAACAATCAACTTATCTGCAAGTTCATCAGCTATTTTTCCCATTTTTGGCCTCTTTGTAGTATCTCTATCTCCACCGCAACCAAATAAACAAATCAAATTACTACCATCTGGAGTAATCTCCCGTGCTGCTTTTAATACATTTTCCAGTCCATCAGGAGTGTGGGCATAATCAACAATAACCAAAGGCTCTTTGTTAACAATTTCAAAACGCCCTGCAACACTTTGAGTTTTTTCTAATGCTCTGACACAGACATCAGGCTCGATACCCATAGCAGATCCTGCCGCAAACGCAGCAAGTGCATTATAAATACTAAACATACCATTTAGCTGTAAATCTAAATTTATTTCGCTAGAGCCAAATACGAATTTACATTTTGCACCATGAACAGAGAACTCTATATCTTTAGCACTAATGTCTGCTTGATTTTTAACAGCATATGTAATAGTTTTCACCCCATTGGGAACAATTTCAAGGAATTTTTTTCCATACTCATCATCTAGGTTAATCACTGCAAAAGCACCTTCTTCCAAATTTTTAAGTAATATAGCTTTTGACTCAAAATAATTGCCCATCGTAACGTGATAATCCAAGTGGTCTTGAGTAAGGTTAGTGATAACAGCACCTTTAAATAAACAACCGCCGACTCTGTTTTGTTCTAAGGCATGTGAACTTACTTCCATAGCAACATTTTCAATTCCAAGATCAAGAATTTTTTTCAAAGTAGCTTGTAGCTCAGGAGCTTGAGGAGTTGTATGTTTAGCATCTTTATAATCATCTATACTAGATAATTTATATCCTAATGTTCCTATTAAAGCGCATCTATCATTATTTTCTTCAACAATCCGTTGAAGTAGATGAGTAACTGTAGTCTTGCCGTTTGTTCCTGTTATCCCAACTAAACTCAAGCTTTTAGAAGGGAATTCATAGAAACAAGAAGCCAAATCCGCAATAGAGTGTCTGGACGAGTTAACAATTACTTGAGGAATATTAACATCCAATTCTCTCTCACATAATATAGCATCCGCACCTCTTTCAACAGCTATTTTTGCATATTCATGACCATCTGAATGCTCGCCTTTCAAACATACAAAAATATCATTGCCTTTGGTCGTCTTTGAGTTATAAGAAATTCCTGTAACTTCGACATCTCTATAATTGATCAATTTATGACCCGGTATATATTTAAGAATTTCGCTTAAAAACATTCAAACCTCTATTCTATATCTTTACTTTTCACTTTAATCGGTGGGGTTTTATCTGGCGTTATATTTAATATTCTAGCAGTCTGCAAAGCAACCGCTCTAAATACAGGAGCAGCAACAGTACTTCCCCAAACGTCGCCACCTGAAGCAGAGTCAACAACTACGTATATCAACACCTGAGGATTTGTTGCAGGAAAATAACCAATTACTGAAGTATATAACTTATTTGTATAGCCTCTTCCGTCTTCTTTTGTTTTCCTTGATGTACCGGTTTTTGCTGCTACTGTGTAGTGATCTAGCTTTGCCGGTGACTTAGAAAGTTCAATACTCTTTGCAAGAATTTGAGTAAGCGCATGAGCATTTTCTGGTGAAATAACTTGCACTCTCGAAATATTTTTTTCAGCTTCTTCAGTTGTGTATTTAATAACATGAGGAGTCACTCTCACACCATCATTAGCTATAGCAGAAGCGGCTGAAGCCATTTGAATTGCAGTAACAGACGCACCATAACCATATCCCATTGTGGCTTTTCTTGATTTATCCCATGTAGAGAAATGGGGCAAGATACCGCTTGATTCTCCAGGCAAATCAATGTCTGTTTTATGCCCAATGCCAAAACGAGAGAGTACATCATAGAACTCCTTGGACGTCATTGTCATCGCAATCTTTACGCTACCCACATTACTTGAATGCTCTAAGAGATAATAAAGATCAATCCATCCGGGATAAGGTTTTTTATTATAATCATAATTTGAGATTGGCCAACCACCAATCTCCAGTTTTCCTGTGTCCAGAATTTTTGTAGTAGGAGAAATCCGTTGATTTTCCAAAGCCGAAGCTATTGTAAGAATTTTAAACGTAGACCCTGGAGGATAAACATCCGTCAAAGACCAATTTTTCAGCTGCAAAGCAGTTGCATGTTTATAATCATTAGGATTGTAATTAGGGTATACTGAATAAGCATATATTTCACCATTTCGTGGATTCATAACAATAATTGCACCACGAAGTGCTTTTCTTGCTTTTATCATTTTTGACAGCTCAGCTTCACAAGTATGTTGAATTGCAGAATCTATTGTAAGAGTAACAGTTTCGCCTTTCAAGGGCGCTGTTGTCATTGCAGGATCTGTCATAACATCATAGATAATATCCCCGCTGGGTGTTTTTTCTATATTAACCTTTTTATCAACTCGTTCTAGCTTATCTTTTGCAATCAACTCAATTCCTGATGAAATATCCGCATCGGCATTAAAAAAACCCAGAATGTGTGCTGCCATTCTGTCCTGAGGATACACTCTTTCATTTCGTTTGTCTAAACTTATCTCCCTAAGTTCAAGACTCTGGATTTTTTCAGCAGTTACTCTACTTACATCTTTTTTTAGCAGGATAATACTTTGACTTCGTGATATATTTCTATCCAGAGCTGAAACACTTATTCCAAGATAAGGGGAAAGAATTTCTGCCAATTCTCTTGGCGTATGGTCAAAATATTCCTTATGGGCATATATATTATAAGACGTCTGATCTGAAGCAAGCTTAATCCCATTTCTATCAAGAATAGAACCTCTCATTACAAAACTTTTTGCGCTGCGTTGTCTTTTTGCCTTTTTGCGATAATGTTTTATATCAATAATTTGGATACAGAACAAATAACAAACAAGTAAGAAACAGAATATAAATGCTACTGACTGCCAAAATCTAAGCTGTTTGTCAAAAGCTTTAAATTTTTCTTTTTCCGACTCACTAATCATTCTGTAACTTGAATTCTTCCAGTTCAAAGTATTTACCACGCTCTTAAAATGAGTATAACGAATCTAAAAACCTGCCCAACAACCTCAGAATTACACAATCTCTAGATGATACAACTTAGTAAATAAAATTAAGAATCAGTATCCGATAGACCATCTGTAAGCATTGCTTTCATCAGTAGGTGAAGGCATTGCAACTTGGTTAACTGAAACTGCCGCAGGAACTTCCATAACTTGCTTTGCTGTATTTAAAATATTTCTGCGCCTAACCATTTGATCAACATTATTATATGAATGCAAATTGTCTAATTTATTTTGCAATTCCACATTTTCATTGTTTAACTTAGTTGTTTCTCTGCCGAGTGTATTTAAAGTCATTTCGCTTGAAGTAACAAAATAATAGCTAACTAGTGAAACAAAAATCAATGCCGTAAGTAAAATGCAAAGAGTTCTGTTTATTCTTGAAATAGCTAACTCATTATACGTTTTGTGAGGAAAATAACCATAGATAATAGGATCAGTATGCTTGGCATTGCGCTCATTTTGTACCTTAATAGGCGTATTTCCTATTGTGATTCTACTCAACGACATCTCCTTGAAAACTATATGCGTTTTGCTATTCTTAACTTTGCCGATCTCGACGGCGGATTTTTAGCTACTTCTTCTTTACTAGCTACTACAGGTTTCTTTGTAACCACCTCTAATAAGGGAGGTGGGCAATGACAAATTGCCTGACTTGGTTCACAATTACACTTACTAGAATAATATTTAAAAAAATGTTTAACTATCCGATCTTCTAACGAGTGGAATGTAACCACTGATAGTATAGCACCAAAAGACAATAATGTAAGCAAGTCTGTCAAAGTATTTTTTATATTTCTTAACTCGTCATTAACCTCAATACGTATAGCCTGAAAGACCCTAGTTGATGGGTGTATATTAGATTTAATTTTTGGGGTTGCACTGATAATAAGATCTGAGAGTTCTTTTGTTGTCTTAATGCAATGTTGATGCCTAGTTTCAACAATTTTTCTTGCAATTCTTTTAGAAAATCTTTCTTCTCCATATTCACTAAAGATCCTTACCAAGTCAGCCTCTGAGTACTCATTAACTACGTCATACGCCGTAAAATCTGCATTTTGGTTAAATCGCATATCTAAAGCTGCATCTTTTTGAAAGCTAAAACCTCTTGTCTCAGAGGTAAGTTGAGGATATGAAGCCCCTAGATCAAAAACAACACCGCCACTTATTTCTTTTATATTATTTTTATCTAAATAATTCTTAATATTTGTATAGGAATCTTGAACAATTGTTAAATTTGAGTAATCTGATAAGCGTTTTTTGGACGCATTTATTGCGTCAATATCAACATCAAAAGAAATAAGACGACCTGAAGGCTGAATTCTCTTAAGAATTAATTCACTATAACCACCGCCACCCAGCGTAGCATCAATATATAATTTTCCATCGGCACAATCTAAAGCATTTACGGCTTCATTTGCCATAACAGGGTAGTGATTAAATTCCCCCATCACAATTACTCTACTTCAGCTAATTTTTCGAGTTTAAGCTTTTGATCGTGCTCAACCAAGAATTTTAACAGTTCATCCAATTCACCATCAATTGCAGTCCAAACATTCAAATTTTGCCCAATTCTATGGTCCGTTAATCTACCTTGAGGAAAATTATATGTTCTTATTCTTTCACTTCGATCTCCTGTTCCAACTTGAGAACGTCTTAAGTCAGTTATTTCTTTCATCTGCTTTTGAACCTCTAAATCATACAATTTAGCCTTCAAAATTTGCATTGCTCTCTCTTTATTTTGCAACTGAGAGCGCTCCTCTGTACAAAAAATCATTATGCCAGTTGGCTTATGGAACAATCTCGCAGCTGTTTCAACTTTATTTACATTTTGACCACCAGCTCCACCTGAACGAGCTGTACTCATTTCAATATCATTGGGGTTAATTTCAACCTCAACATCATCAACCTCAGGCATAACAGCCACAGTAGCCGTAGAAGTATGAACTCTTCCTTGAGACTCAGTTGCGGGAACCCTCTGAACTCTGTGAACACCAGACTCATACTTAAGCTTGCTATATATACTGTCACCTTTTATGGAAATAATAACTTCAGAAACACCACCAGCTTCGCATTCTGTTTTGCTCAAAATCTCCGTTTTCCAGCCCTGCTTATCAGCGAATCTCAAATACATTCTCATCAAATCCCCTGCAAAGATATTGGCCTCATCACCACCTGCAGAACCTCTGATTTCAAGCATTATATCTTTATCATCCATTGGATCACGAGGAAGAAGAAGAACTTTCATCCTTTCTTCATATTCAATTATTTTTCTATCATTTTCTTCGATCTCAGCATTTAAGAAGTCTTTCATTGATTGATCCGACTCACCCCTTAAAAGCTCTTGAGCTTCTTTTACAGCCTCATCTGCAGCTTTCCAAGAATGGTAAACTTCAACTGTTTCTTCCATAGCTTTTCTTTGCTTGGAAAGATCTCTAAATTTATTATAATCCTGAATAATTTCTGGATTGCTCAAAGTTTGCCCAAGCTCAACGTATTTTTCTTCAATCTTGAGAATTTTATCTAACATATCTTTCATAAAATTGCTTCCTTAACAGGCTTTCTACCACAAGACTTATCCTCATCACAATATCCGAGTCTCTCACATTTAGGTACCAGATACTCTGCGAGCCAAGGCTCCTGTTGAACTAATTCTTTACACATATTTTTTACAAGTATTCTTATCTCTGTCTGAGAACGCATGCACAATCTCAAATTTGAAAGGTGTATAAGTTCACGCAAATTCAAACTTGCCACCATAGATGTTGATGTTGCATTGGGCAATATAAATCTTGCATCCTCCGCAGGAATACCTGCACCAACTAATTCTTGATAAAAATCAGACACCTTTGACATAAATTCATCATATTTTTGAACTAGTTCTGAATCTTTCTCAATAGTTGGAGGCACAATATAATCAAATTGACCTTTTTCTTTAACATATCTTTGAGATTTTTGAGAAAATGACATATGACGATGTCTAACTAGTTGGTGCGAACATGCTCTTGATATGTTGTTTATAGCAAAGCTAACCTGAATATGTTCAATAGTACTGAAATGCCCAGATGAAATAACTCTGGTTATAAGCCTCAGCATTTTTTCTTTATCTTGGGCTGAATCGCTTTCTACAATATTCAGAGGAGAATCAGCACTATAGCAAGTTCTACATGCTGTATACACAGTACGCAACATGTTTTCAGGCTTAGAAATTAACATTACTTCCACTTTTTTGCTATTTGACATCAAAAATCCCTTTATTTAATACAAATACCCGCTTATTGCGGGCATATTTCAAAAGAGTTATGTAATAAATACATAACTCGTAAAAAGCTACTTTTTGTCTTGTTGATAACGTTTTTTGAATTTCTCGATACGGCCTTCTGTATCCATAATTTTTTGAGTTCCAGTATAGAATGGGTGACAGTTGTTACAAATTTCAACTGTGATTTCATCTAAAACTGAACCTGTTTCTATTTCGTTACCACAAACACATTTTATAGTTGTTTTTTTATAATCTGGGTGAATGTCTTTTTTCATATACCTAACCTCTGTTCTCATTCTATATTTAACTAGTTAATATTATATATAGCTAAAAATTTTATATCAAGTAAATTTTTCTACTACTTATAAATTGCATCAGCGAAAATATTGTTAACTATTCTCTGGTAATGTTTGGCATTATCAGAAGAATCAAACACATTCGCAATATGCTCATCTGGACAACTATTTCCTCTTGACTTACTTTCTAACATTTCTTGGTGAGTTGTTGTATATGGCGTTAGTGGAAATAAATCATTCATTTGCATAAAAGTAGGCAGCTTCTCTTCAGGAGAGTTATATCCAAATAAGCAATTTCCCATTCTGGAAAGACGAGTTTCAAAATCATACCAAGCATCGTCGTTATCATTAGAAACTTCCGGGCCACTACCATAATTTTGATTACGGCTTTGTTCTCGACTTTCACGCTCAATACCACTGCGATCTTCAGCATTTACTTTATCAGTGCCTGCATTAAAGCCCATCTCTTCAAATCTGGGATGACGATCACATTTTTCACCAACAATAGAGATATCATTTCGTCCAGACCAGTCTCTTATTTTATAGTTAATCCTCTGCATCTGCTCATATGATGGCAATCTACCAACCCCGCAATAATGTTCGGGCTCGTAGCCGCCAATATGTTTTGCGCTATCAAAATATACAGCATCAAAACCAAGATTAATAGCTTTTACGCATTCCCCAACAAAAACGTCTTCGTCTGTATCCCAATTAAAGTCTCGCCCATCAACCTTCATCTGCCCCTCTGAAAGAAGCATCCTAAATCCAGTTTTTAATCCTCTCATATGAGCTAAGTCATTGAAAGCTCTTATTTGGTCTTCATCACTAACTCTAACGCTATTGCGTTCAAGCCAAGGGGAGGAGACATTTTTACTTATACCTGTATTTAAATTCATAGTATACAAACTTGTTCCGTCGCCCGTATAACTTTCTCCCCATAAAGCTGGATACAACTGAGATAAGACAACACAATTAGCAAAATTATTAGCAGACGGAGGAATAGCAGGCAACAATTTAATTACGCCCAATATTCCTTCTGAGACTCTATCATATTCGTGCTTGGCAATTGTTCGAGGATTTATCTCGATATAATTAGCATGCCTACCCCAGTTATTGCCATAATTAGGAGTGGAAATGTTAGATGGTATCTTTGGAAAAGAATTAACAGGCTTTGTCATAGTACATAAGGACTGAATTGCTTGAACAGGAGTCCTTTGCAACAACTCAGAGGCTGGAGCATAAACCCATTTCTTCCACCCTGTATTTCCGCCATTAAAATAATGATCTTTTGTATAATCATCCTCATATATAGCATTTGTTCCGGATAAAACCCAAAAAAGCTTTTGAGCATTATTATCAAACGATCCCTTGAAGGAAATCATTGACTTATTAATAGAAGAAACATAGCTTAAGTAATTTTCAATATGCCTACTTGACTTAGCCATTTGCATATTGGTTTTTTGTGTATTTACACCTATATTTTCTCTTGGAATATTAGTGCGATTTTGTACTGAATTAATAGCAGAAATTGACATAACGATAAAGACCATCACTCGAACACACTGTATAAAGGTTGATCAAGATAAAATTTGCCAAATCTAAAACCTTATTATTACAAAATGTAATAATAAAAATTAAGACAACTAAATAGCTACAAGTTAGAATTGCTCATATAAGTAGGTGATATAGTAAATTACATGTTATAAAAAGCACCAACTGTGGTATTATGAGAATAAGAAGTACTTTTATAAATCGAGGGAAAAGAAATGAAAAAAGCTTTTACATTATCAGAAGTATTGATATCATTGGCTATCATCGGAGTTATATCTGCGATATTAATACCTGTTTTAAATAATGTAAGACCTGATAAAGAAAGAATTTTATACAAAAAAGCAATGTATACTTTGCAAAACGCCATATCCACGGCCCTAAATGATAATAGTGAAAAAGTCGCAAATTCAGCGGCTTATTGGGGCGATTCAACAACTGATTCTACTGCATTTTGTGCAGATGTGGCTGGAGCATTGAATGTAGTTGGCACAATAAATTGCGGAATAACTGGTTCATCAACCAGTCCAAACTTTGTAACTGTAAATGGTTCAAAGTGGTGGGGTCTTGGTGGAGATAAGTTTACGCAGTCTGGCTCTAATATGAGCAAAGTTATTACAGTTGACGTCGATGGAAATAACGGAAAAAACTCTGACGGAGTTGATCAACTAAAAATAAAAGTAAGATTCGATGGAAAAGTATCAACCGACTCTTCTTGGTCAACAGAAAATGAATATTTAAGCAATGCAATGAAAATTGCAAAATAGATTAAACAGTAGTACTAAAAAGCTGCGGCAGTTGCCGCAGCTTTTTAGTATAAGCTTGTTCTAAGAGAATAAGTATGTTAGTATTAGTAGCTATAATATAAATATCAGGCTAGAGAGAGAATAATTTATGGAAAATAAAAATACAGCAACAATTGGTATAATCGGTGGTTCAGGTTTTTACAAATTCTTTGAAGAAGCAGGGACTGATGTTCATGAGATAAGCATCTCAACTCCTTATGGTGAACCTAGCGACAAAATTACCATTGGGAAAATAGCAAATCATAACGTAGCATTTATTCCAAGACATGGTAAAGATCATAGATTCCTTCCGCATACCATAAATTATAGAGCTAATATATGGGCTCTAAAATCACTAGGTGTCAAAAGGGTAATTTCACCCTGTGCTGCAGGAAGTTTACAAACAAAAGTTGAACCCGGTCACTTTGTAATATGTGACCAATATATAGATTGGACAGATGGAAGAAAAAACACATTCTATGATGGTCCGATTTGCGTTCATCCGAGTGCTGCTGACCCTTATTGTCCAGAATTAAGAGATATCGCAATTAACGCTTGCAAAAAAAACGGAGTACCTGTGCATGAAACTGGAACTGTTGTAATAATCAACGGCCCAAGGTTTTCAACAAAGGCAGAGTCTAAATTCTTCACACAACAAGGTTGGGAAGTTATAAATATGAGTCAATATCCCGAAGTTCACTTAGTGAAAGAACAAGATATGTGCCCTATAACAATCGCGCTTATTACTGACTATGATGCTGGATTAGTTGGTGATGTGCCACCAGTAACTCACAAAGAAGTAATGGAAGTTTTCAAGTCCAATATTGAGAACCTTAAGAGAGTATTATTAACTATGATTGAAAACATTCCTACTGAACAAGATGAATGTGATTGCATAAATACATCTACTACATCATAAAAAGCAAACTTAAAGTAAAAGGCAAATCTAACAAGGAGTTTTTATGGGCATTGCAGCAATAGTAAATTCATTATTTGAGATATATTGGTGGATAATAATCATCAGAATATTACTTACTTGGCTTCCGTCAATAGATTGGAATGCTCAACCTTTTGCATTAATAAAAAGCCTAGTTGACCCTCTTTTAGATCCATTTAGAAGTATTATTCCTCCAATCGGTGGTCTTGATATTTCACCAATAGTAGCTCTAATATTTTTGCAAATTATGCAATCAGTAATAGTTCAACTTTTAATCCGTTTTGGAGCGTAAATAAAGCTTCTAGCCTATCCCATTATTAACCATAATAGTCTTTTGGTCACTTTTGCTGCAATAATCGCAAAGAAACTAAACAAAAAATCATATATCATTTTAGAAAAACTTTGAGCAATAATCCAGTCCAAAATAAATTCATATGGCTCTCTTCTAATCAATCCCATAATAATTGAATACATTATTCCTATAACATGGACAGATAAAACAGCAAGAAAACAAGCCTTAAAAGAGTCCCTGTATGAAAATTTTTTCTTTAAGCTTTTTGCAACCAAGATTACTGCGGGCAGGTAAGCAAGTATATAGCCAAAATTGTACTGTAATATGTATTTAGGACCTCCACCGAGCGCAAAAATAGGAAAAAATGAGAGTCCCAATACAATATATATCAATACAGAAATCGAAGCATAGATTGGTCCAAGCAAAGCCGCTACATAAACAACCACTGGGATTTGAGGAATATATTCATAATGATTTACATTTACAACAGGTGCAGACCTATACGTAACGCCAGCAAGCCTATCAAATAATGCATCAAAAGATATACTATAATAAAAAAGAGACAATTTAGAGAAGGTAGCAATAACTATTAGAAAAGAACAAAAAGAAACTAAAGCAAGAATCCCCAAACTAAATTTGGATTTTTCATTTGATGTTCTAATTTCTTTTACTTGGGATTCAATCCTTTTTTTCATAATAGTAATTAACTTTCTTTATCCCATTTGTCACTTTATTATACAAGATTTTAAATTTATCATACCAAATATTTTCTGTGAACATAATAAGTGCATTTTCGCCATTATCTTGATAATAATTTTTTCGCTGCCCTATTGAAGAAAACCCAAGTTTTTCATATAAAGAAATAGCAGCAATATTACTCTCTCTAACTTCTAACGTTATATATTTTATCATCTGTTTATAACAATCATCGACAAGAGTCATTAAAAGGATCTGAGCCAGTTGAAAACCTCTAAAGTCAGGGTGAACTGCCAATGTAGTAATATGTGCTTCCTCAAAAATTTGCCAATAGCCAATATAAGCCAACAATTTATTTGTAGTAGTATCCACTACGCAGTAATAGAAGGCCAACTTATTTGAGAGCTCTTGATAAAAAGAGTTTTTAGACCAGTGATGATTAGGATAAGAGAGTTCCTCTATCTTCATCACCTCATCTAAGTCTGAATCTTCCATTCTTTTTATTTTTACATATAGGATTTTCTGTTTCATCACTACGAAATTGTATCAAAGACCAACTCAAGTTTCAAACAGGGAAATATCAATGCACTCATGAAATTTTTCCATTTTCAATCATGCAAAAAGATGTTCTTTAAAGCAAAAATACAAAGAATAGAGGATATAAAGGCATGATAAATACATTATTATCTTGTTAGGATTTTATGTACCAGAATACTAGACATTCGACTTTGAGGTAGGTTTGAAAAAATTTAAATTTAGGCTGGAAACAGTTCTAAGACTTAAGGAAAAAAACTTAAGTGATAGACTGATAGAATTAGCAAGAATCAGTAATGTATTAAAAGAAGAAGAATCAAAACTTGACCTGACAAAAGCAAGAATTGAAGAAATAAAAAGCAATCTGGAAAATCTAAATAAAGGAAATGGTGAATTAAATATAATTGAAATCCAATCGAGCAAAGGGTTTTTAATTAAGTTATCTAATGATATAAGAAGCCATGAACAAATCATTCTACAGGTAAAAAAAGCAGTCGAAGAAAGAAGAAAACAGGTGCAAGAGGCACTTAAAGAAAAAAACATACTCGAAAAACTAAGAGAGAAGCAAGAAGAACAACACTTCAAAGAAATATTATACAAAGAATCTGTAGAACTCGACGACATTGCAATAAGCAGGTACAAAGTTAGCTAATTATTAAAAATCAGGTAAACATGACGACTAATTACATAAATGACTATTTAATGGCAAATATCGGTAGCGAAAAAGAGCTATCAAAATCTACATCCTATCAATCAAAGGATTCTAATTCGCCTGAATTTATGAATATATTGAGCAACTTAAACCAAAAAGTACAACAAGTTGAAAAACAAAATACAACTGAAACTAAATCAATAAATCCACAAAATTTAACTGTTCAAGATGTTCCCGCCCAAACAAATATTTCTACGTTAAAAAATATTGGTGTACAAAAAGAAAATAAGAGCAAACTAGCAAATAATACATCTGCTGTAATTATTGCGCAACCAAATGTTAATACCAATACAAAGATGCCTAATTTAAAAACTGAGTCATTAATCGATAACATCCAAAATAATAGCGAATTAAATAACTCAAATATAGAAACTCCATTAGTTTTAAATGAACAACTCATTCAGGCACAAGCAATAATGCAAGAGCCTATCAAACCTGCGGCAATACCAGAAAATTTTATATTAGGGAATACCGAAGAGATTGAGAGCCAACAAGTTCAAGCTATGCAAGCAAAAGATACAAATACACTCTCAACAGGAACTGATTCTACAAAACTAAAAAACGAAATAGAACAGAATAATAAAACTCCTTTAACTGCGACAAATAGCTATATTGAAGACAACAACACCGAAATAACGAATTCTACAACTGGTATTAAGGCAAATAACACTGTCAAAAATAACCAAAACATTGAACAAATAGTTAAAGAAGAAACAACTTTAGAAAAAATTAATCCAACTCAAAATAGCGAGAATTTTGAAAATAATAAAGTTGAATTAACAAGTACTCCCGAGATTCAAATAACTAATAATGCAGATTTGAAAGCTGAAACAAAAGTTACAGATACCAACAAGAACGCTGAAACAAAAGCAATTGATGGAACTATAGATTTACCCAAAGCAGAAGAGAAAATTGACTTAGAGAATCCCAGCTCAGCCAAGTCTCTTACACAAAATGAATCCAAAACTCCTAATAACTCAGATTACAACACTACAGAGACTTCTAATAAAGACAAACAAACAAACACTTTGGAGAATAAAAGTGTTGAGGTTAAGACTGTTGAAGGCAAGACTACTCAGGATATTGCTGTTGAAAAATATGAACGGCCTGAAATAGAGTCTGCAAACAAGGAAAAAATAAGCACAAACACTAATTTCGAAAAACCAGAAGAAAAAATCACTATAGAGAATTCTGAAAAAGTTGTTGGAACTGATACAAAGTATGATCATGTTGAAAATATAACAGGTGCTGCTGCAAATATATTAGATTCAAACGTTAATTCATTAGAAAATGACGGCGTTAGTGAAGCAACCACAAAACGTGTGCAGCACGAGAATTTAGAAACTTCAGAAATATTAAGTCAAAAGGAAGATAATGAAGTAAAAAACACCAACTCAGCAAATAACAGTAACTCAATAGAGTCATTACTAAATAATGATGAATTGAATATCGTGGAAATTAAAAATACTACCGAAAATAAGCTCAAAACCGAAATTTTAGTGCAAGATATAAATAGTAAAGTTGAAACTCAAGACTACTTGAGAAACAATAGCATTTCATTCGAAAGAGATTCAATTACATTACCTGACACTAAAATTATTGAAAATGTCAGCGACAAAATTGATAAAGAAGCAATAGAAAGTACTGTTCAACCCGTTCAAGAATCAACATCAATACAGAATGTTGAGTTAGACTTAGTTCAACCTGAAACAGATGTTGAAACATCAAACATGACAAAAGAAATAAAAAATGAGACCAAAACTGTTTCTCATGAAAATGAACAGCCTTACATTCAGCATCATTTAAAAGCAAAAAGTACAATGAAAGATAATCAATCAAATGATGGCTTCAGCAAACAACAAAATGCATCTGAGCAAATTGTAAAAATGTCTATTGTTGGAGACACGCACTCTGCAACATCAAATGACTTTGGAAACTTAATTAACCAACAGCAAAATACGCTAACAACGGACAAAATATCGGGTCAAATAAGCACCCCGTCACAAGACACAAGTTTAAATAAATTGGACATTTTAAATCAAATAAATGAAAGAATGAGTTCAATAAAAACATCACAAAGTGAAAAAATTGAAATAATTCTACAACCTGCAAACTTGGGAAAAGTCAACATAGAACTAGAATCTGTAAAAGGTGCACTCACTGCAACACTGGTTGCAGATTCTCAGCAAGTAAAAGAAATTCTTGAAAAAAATGTTGATTCACTTAAAAACAATCTAACTTCGCAAGGTGTAAATGTAAACAACGTAATTGTAAAAGTCGAAGAGCCAAATAAGTCTAGCCACTCAGGAATGAATTTTGACCAAAACCAATTTCAAAGTAATCAAAACCAGAACAATAACCAACAAAACAATCAAAATCAAAACTATATGAAAGACAATTATAGAAATGACTCTTTGCTACACGAAGCCACTAAAACAGACGAAAATGAAAGTAGCAATGAAGTAGAAACAAAAAAAAGTAATACAGAAAATAAAAACCTTATAGATTATAAAGTATAAAGGAGGAGATATGAGTTCAATATCAAGCCAACTTATAGGAATGCAATCCGCTACGGCTCAAACAAAAGCAGCATCAAGCTCTGGTTCATCAACGGAGATAACATCAGACGATTTCTTGTCATTGCTGCTAACTCAGCTGCAGTATCAAGACCCAATGAATCCTGTTGATAATACAGAGTTTTTGTCACAACAAGCACAGTTTACACAATTAAGCACCATTCAGGAGATGAGTAGTAATATATCTTCAAATAATCAGATCACGCAAGCTTGTTCTTTAGTCGGTAAAGATGTAACGCTTCAAGATCCAAATGATAGCACTAAAACCATAACCGGAACAGTAACCTCAGCAAACTTCGGAGGTAAAAACCCAACGGTTACAGTAAATGGAAAAGAATACGCGCTAGGTTACGTAACTAAAGTAAATAATGACACTACAGCTACAACAAACTAACAAAAACAATAAATCTAGACTTACATAAATTTTTAGGAGGAAAAAATGGGACAGTCTTTTTACACATCAATTGGGGGCATAAAAGCAGCTCAAACACAACTAAACGTTGTATCAGACAACTTGGCAAACATGAATACACTTGCATATAAACAATCAAGTGTCAATTTCTCTGATATTTATTACTCTACCCTTTCAACAGGTTCTGGCGGAACTGATACCTCTGGTGGTACTAACGCAATACAAATTGGGCTTGGAACACAAGTAAGTTCTATAACACGAGATTTCACAACAGGTAACACAAATACAACAGGTGTTGAGACTGATATGATGATTCAAGGGAATGGATTTTTCACTGTTAAAAACTCAACAGGAGAAATATTGTATACAAAAGCAGGAAAATTCACTCTTGATGATGAAGGTTACTTGGTAATGCCAAACGGAAATAAAGTTCTTGGTACAGCTGAAACATTCAGCTCTCAAGCATCATCAACTCCAATAAAAGTTCCACCACTAATTCAAACTGAAACAGTAGCGAATAATGATACAACAATAGCAAATAAAACCATTAGTCAACTAAACGGAATTAAGGCTACTGAGGGAACTTTTTCAATAGATGTTAGTACTGATGGCGGTGTAACTTCATCTGCAGTGTCAATAACAATTGATCAAGATGATACAATGGCAGATTTAGTGTCTCAAATTCAAACAAAACTAGATGCTGCGGCGGGTACCGGTCACTTTACAGTCGCAATAAACAATGGGAAATTGACAGTAACATCAGCCACTCCAGCAACTGACACTTTAGACTTCAATAAAGGCACATCTGATTTCCCTGCTGTTACGGGATTAACATCAAATACCGGTGGTAGTCCTTATTCTTCAAAGACTTTAGACTGGCAGCAAAACATCAGCAGCTCATCAACGAGTTCTGTTATAAGTTATTCAAGCATGGAAGTTACTGATACCGGTGTAATTGAGGTTACATATTCAAATGGTGATAAGATTACGGTAACTCAAAATGACCAAAAAGAAACGGTATTTAAATATACGACTGCGGATGGAGTTACCATAACAGGAAATGATTGTAATGTAGATCCATCATTCCTTGTACCATCTAACTTACAAATTCAACTTGCTAGCTTTATTAACCCTAACGGATTAGTGGCTGAAGGGGGCAATTGCTATTCCGTTGGTTCTAACGCAGGTGATGCTTTCTACGGAACTGGTAATGGTAACGGCTTTGGCTCAGTTGAATCAGGTCAACTAGAAACATCAAACGTTGATATGACAGAGCAATTTGCTGATATGATTATTGCACAAAGAGCAATAACTGCTAACAGCAGGGTATTCAGTACTCAAAATGACGTAATGGATACAATAAACACCTTGGGTAGATAAGAATCTACTTAAAAGCTCAAAAAGCGGCTCAATTTATGAGTCGCTTTTTGTTATATAATTGACCAATGATAGAAAACGCATACATACATATTCCATTCTGCAGGCAAAAATGTTACTATTGTTCCTTTGTCTCTTATACAAATATTGCCCTAAAAAGTAACTATATTAATGCGCTTGTAAGACAAATAAAGGAAGAATACAACAACTCTAAACTAAAAACTATATATTTTGGAGGAGGAACTCCATCTTTACTAGATATAAGTGAATTACAAACAATACTAAAATCTCTTAATTTCGGCTCAGACAGTGAAGTAACATTAGAAGCTAACCCTGAAAATTTACAAGCTGACTATTTAAGTAAATTATTAGATATAGGAGTAAACAGGCTAAGTCTTGGCATCCAGTCGCTTGATGATAGAACCCTAAACTCAATAGGAAGAAAACATTCGAGCAACGAAGCTATCAAGGCAATAAAATCAGCTCAAAAAGTAGGATTCGATAATATAAACATAGATTTAATATATGGATTACCAGGACAATCAAATAGTTTATTCGTTGAAACTCTGAAAAGAATAGCTGAATTAAACATTCAACATGTATCTTTATATGGGCTGAAAATAGATGAAGATTGTTTCTTTGCAAAAAAAATGCCACAAGAGTTACCAAATGAAGATGACCAGGCAGAAATGTATCTTTATGCAATTGATTTTTTGACTTCAAGAAAGTTCAATCATTATGAAATTAGTAATTTTTCGATTGAAGGATTTGAGTCAAGGCACAATCTTAATTATTGGGACAACAACACATACTATGGATTTGGCGCCGCTGCAAGTGGCTACTCAAAAGATACAAGATATACAAATATACTTAACCTTAAGGATTATATCTCGGACCCTTTTGGAAAGGAGATTGAGTACAAGGTAAGCCCTAATGAAAAACTTGAAGAAGAAATATTTCTTGGTTTAAGAAAAACATCAGGAATAAATATAAATGAAATTAACAAAAAATATAATATTGATTTTGAGAATAAATACAATAAAATTATAGATAGATTTTCATCTACAAATCACCTAAAAAAAACAGATTATGGCTTTAAGCTCTCAACAGAAGGAATTCTGCTAAGCAACTCCATTCTTGCTGAATTTCTTGACTGAATGTTCTTCTTGTTTTGTACCAGCTTCAAAGCCAGAAATCATCATGCTAAGCGGTATCATTTTAGAAGTAACTGTTTTAACAGCACTATCTTTCAACATCAATGATGAAACCAAACATAAGTCATCTACATGTGCGCTATAATCGGAAGCCTTTATTTGGCGTTTTTCTTTTTCATGAAATATTTTTTCATTCAATTTATCTACAATTGTATGACCTATCTTCATACCGGCAACTAAACTAGCAATTGTCACTACAACTCTAGGTAAAGCACCTAAAGATTGATTAGCAAATTTTACAAACTTATTATTTCCTTTAATAATTGGAAATTTAAGACCTGATTTTTCCAATAGTCTTGTATTTATAGCCAACAATCCAACTGGGGTAATAATATTACCAAGTGCCTGCTGAATGGCCTCTTTTACCTTAGCTTTACTATTTTTTTTATTATCAGCAGCTATTCCACCAGCCATTCCACCAACAACTGAAGCTAAACCAAGTTTGATCATCTCTGGTTCTTCATATGAAAGGCTCCTAAATGTTGTTGCGGGATTTCCTTTTTTTGCTTTTGAAAGTAATGTAGCAAGAGTGACCGCAATCCCAACTGAACTACCTGCAATAGAAGCTAATTTAACCTTATTATTTGATTCTCTATGTTTTTGAGGTTTAGCAATATTTCGTTGAAAAGAAGCTTGTCTTTCAACGCTAGCTTTTGAATTAACATTACTTACTTGCATCTTTACCTTCTTGCTTTATCTGAGACATTTCTATTAATGCACCTAGATAAAAAAAATTGCTAACGCTATATTGTTTAGTTAATAATTAGCAACAATTAATTATATTTGTTTCCTTTATTTTATGTCAATCTTGTATTAATATAATTAAAAATCGTTACAATACGTCTAGCCAAAAGCACTATTATTTAAGAAATAGAGACCTAAGCACTCTGGAGAATTAAAATGATCGACACACATTCACATATAGATTTTGACTGTTTCGAAGCGAAACTTGATGAAATACTGAAAAGCGCACAAGAATCTGGCATAGAAAAAATAATCATTCCTGGGGTAAGAGAACAAGAATTTTCTAGAATAATAGACTTAATAGAGAAGTACGACTGCTTATATGGAGCATTGGGAGTTCATCCATCTGAGGCTAAAAGCTGTACAAAAGAAGTATTAGATGCTATAGAAAAATTAGCTTCTCACCCAAAAATAGTTGCAATAGGTGAAATTGGCCTTGATTATTACTGGGACAAAAGTGAAATAGACAAACAAAAAGAAGTATTTATATCACAAATAGAAATAGCCAAAAGAACAAATAAACCAATAATTATACATGATAGAGAAGCTCATGAAGACACGTTTAACATACTCAAAGAACTAAATGCACGAGAAGTTGGGGTTGTTATGCATTGTTTCTCTGGAAGTGTAGAATATGCAAAACAATGCATTAAAGAAGGTTATTATATTGCGCTAGGCGGAGTTGTAACCTTCAAAAATGCAAAAAAGCCAAAAGAAGTTGCTCATGAAATCCCACTAGAATTTTTACTACTAGAAACAGATGCTCCATATTTGACACCAGTACCTCATAGAGGTGAAGAAAACCAACCAGCCTATGTAAGATTTGTGGCAGAAGAAATTGCCAGAATAAAAAATATAAATATCCAAGAAGTTGATAAACAAACAACATTAAATGCCTGTAACTTGTTTAAATTTTGTGAGAGTAGCAATGAGTAGAAAAGAGAGATTAGACAAACTACTTGTAGATAATGGATATTTTGATACAAAAAGCAAAGCTCAAGCATCCATAATGGCTGGTGATGTAAAAATTGATGGAGAAAAAATAACAAAAGCAGGGTTTCAACTTGAAATAAATGACAAAACAATAGTTGAAGTAAAAACAATGCCCTTTGTTTCAAGAGGTGGATTCAAATTAGATAAAGCTATAAAATCATTTGGGATAGATCTGTCTCAAAAGATATGTTTAGATGCAGGAGCTTCGACCGGTGGCTTCACAGATTGCATGCTTCAAAATGGGGCAAAGAAAGTATATTCTGTTGATGTCGGATATGGTCAATTAGCTTGGAAATTAAGAAATAATCCAAATGTAAAAGTACTCGAAAGAATTAACATAAGATCTTGTACTATATCTGAAATATATTCTGAAAGCGAAGAAAAAGCTTCTTTTTGTGCAATGGATTTATCGTTCATTTCTATAACGAAAGTTTTAGAAAATATAAAAAAGCTCCTGCAAGATGAAAATATTGAAATAGTCTCCCTGATCAAACCTCAATTTGAAGCCGGGAAAGAACAGGTCGGAAAAAATGGCGTAGTAAAAGATCCTACGGTTCATAAAGAAGTTATAAACACAGTAATACAATATGCAAACTCTCTTGGGCTAAATATAAAGGGCTTAGATTACTCGCCAATTAAGGGTCCCGCAGGAAATATTGAATATTTGATATATTTTTCTAATAAAAAGATAATGGGTACGTCTTTTTCCGTTGAAGACACTGTTCAAAAAGCTTTATTAGACCTAAATAAATAATTTACTGAGACTGTTTTTCTAGTTCTGATATACGATTACTAAGCAATAAAACCTGCTTCTGTAAAAGATCAATCTTTCTATCTTTATCTTTTAATTGTTTTTCTATTAAACTAACTTTAATAGTAATATCTAAAATCTTTGAATATAGTTGTTTAATTGCATTTACGCAAGTAAACAATATTTCGTTCGAATCAATATATAATAATGATTTATATTTATTATTTCCAGGACCTTCTAGCACGCATTTGGAATGATTTTTTGTAATTCTTGAGCAATAACTCCAGTATGTTTTCTCTTGTCTTGGATTGTATTGTTGAATGTATAGTCAAAAATCTTCAACTTCAAGATTCTTTCTAACCCTATCTTAGCATACCATTATCTCTATTAGCTCACAGCCCATTATATTTATTCAAAATATCATAATATTTCTTAAAAATCCCACAAAAAATAAAGACCGCATAAAGCGGTCGTAAATAACAAACAATAACATGGAGTCGGAGGAGTCTTAGAGATTGTTCTTATTGAACATTTCTACAACTAAATTAGTTTTAGCTTCATCTGATAATGAAGAGTTAGGAAATTCTTGGTCAAAACCAAGTAGCCCTTTTTCTACTTCTGATTCGAAACCTTGTACAAATCCTGCAATTCTAGCGGCTTGTTCAGAAGTTACATACTTTGATACATCAATTGTTTTCTTTGCCGTTGATGCTTGAATATCTGCATTTTGAGCTGCCATATAATTCAATACGTCATCAGCTGAGAGCTCTTTTTGAACAAAGCCTTGAGAAGCTTTGCCTGTTGAAGAATCATCAACAGTAGTTTGTTTTTTTTCGTCTTGTTTAAATTGAGTAAATTTAACTGCTTGAGAGTTAATTGTAATTGGGTTGATATTGTTTGTCATTTTCTACTCCTAATCTTTATAAGTTGTTTGCTTACAAAATAGGTATCGGATTATACTTTAATTACCTTTAGAGAATAATCTTATTTTTAGAGTCCATCGTTACATTAATTTACAAAATACAATCTTCTTAAAAATAAAAGCTCCTTATAATAAGGAGCTTTTATTTTTATATAAGAGATATTCTAGTTTTTATCTCTATCAATAATTTTATCTTTTCCACCCCAGCTGAATAAAGAACGGATTTCTTTGCCAACAGTTTCAATTTGGTGTTCTTCACCGGCTTTTCTAAGTTCTTTGAATTTTGGAATACCATTTTTAAATTCATCAACAAATTCATTTGCAAATGTTCCATCTTGAATTTCTTCAAGTATTTTTTTCATTTCTTTTTTTGTTTCTGACGTTACCACTCTTGGACCTCTTGTTAAGTCACCGTATTCAGCAGTATTTGAGATTGAGTATCTCATATCAGAAATTCCACCTTGGAACATCAAATCTACTATTAACTTAAGTTCGTGCAAACATTCAAAGTATGCCATATATGGAGAATATCCTGCTTCTACAAGAGTTTCAAAACCTGCTTGAACCAAAGCAGATGCGCCACCACATAATACCGCTTGTTCTCCAAATAAATCTGTTTCCGTTTCTTCTTTGAATGTTGTCTCAATTATTCCTGATCTTCCTGCACCTATGCAAGAAGCATAAGCAAGAGCAACTTCTTTAGCATCACCTGTTGCATCTTGATATACAGCAATTAACGAAGGAACTCCTCTTCCTGCTTGATATTCACTTCTTACAGTGTGTCCAGGACCTTTCGGTGCAACCATTATTACATTTATATCAGCAGCAGGGGTAATTTTCTTAAAGTGAATATTAAAGCCATGTGCGAACATTAGATATTTTCCAGCTGTTAAATTTGGCTCAATTTGATTTTTATAAACATCTGCTTGAATTTCATCTGGAATTAAAACTTGAATTACATCAGCCCATTTAACAGCATCTTCTATGCTCATAACTGTTAACCCTTCAGCTTCCGCTTTTTTTGCAGATGGTCCACCCAGTCTCAGACCAACAGCGACTTTACATCCAGAATCTCTGAGGTTAGTCACTTGTCCATAACCTTGAGAACCATAACCTATAATAGCAACATTTTTAGATAGAATTTTTTCTCTATCAATGTCTTTGTCTGTGTAAATCTTCAAATTTGTCGTTGTTGTCATTTAGCGTCTCCTTTTAAAAGTTCATTCGAATTTTAGCATAAATAATAGTATTTATACACTTTTTTATCAAGATTTGTTATACTAAATGTATGAAGAAATTGCTATATATTTACTTTATCGCTAGTAAATTTCTTTTTCTTATTGTGTATTCGCTTATACCTCGCGAAGGAAAATTCTATAATTATCTTAGATTAAAACTTGAAAATAGAATAATTTTCTCCCCCAGGATTAAGAGTATTTATCCAATAGATAAGGAATTACTAAAAGATATTGAGGTTGTCAAAATCATGACACCAGATTGTGTTAAATTGCATTCCTGGTTTTTTAGACCCCAAAACAATAACCCAGTAATAGTTTTTTGTCATGGCCAATCAGAAAACATTTCAATGTGGCAAGACACAGCAAAATTCATAAAAACCTTGGGATATGGTGCATTGTTTCTGTCTTACAGAGGTCACTACAAGAGCGCTGGCTTACCTTCAGAAAAAGGCATCTACACTGATGCAGAATCAGCTATAGATTATTTGAATAGTCAAGGAATAAAAACAGAAAATACTATATTTTGGGGAAGATCATTGGGGTCAACAATTGTTTGCGAAATGGCAAGAAAATATAATTTGAAAGCTATAATAATAGAAAGTGGCATTACAAATATTAAAAGTGCTGCAATAACTTTATCAGAAACATATTTAAATCAGGGTAATATAAATTTTATAAAACCATTAGTTTCAAAGTTATGGAACAATATTCATTTCGTCCAAAATTTTGAAAATAATAAAAAAATTAGCAAAGTAGAATGTCCGACGCTAATAATACATAGCACAAATGATGTAAAAATCCCTTGCTGCGCTGCTGAAGAATTGTTTTCTTGCAAACCTGATGCAAAATTCAAGTTAATGAATATAGGTTGCCACGATTCTAATGATTGGTGTTATTCAGAAATAGAAGACTTTTTAGCTAAAGTGTCTGCACAAAATAAAGATTTGGTTGCAACAAGATAGTAATCAATTAATTAAATTTTTCGTAGTTTTTTTGGTTGGTCATGTTGTGTAATTGGCAAATTAGCAAAAATCTACTACACTGATATCTATGAATATTTTGATATATATAGTAAAGCGATTAATACAGACAATACCATTGCTTTTCCTTGTTACATTGATTAGTTTTTTTCTAATAAGATTGAGCCCCGTTGATCCTCTAGCAGAGCTAAAGCTTAACCCTGCAATTTCTCAAGAAACACTAAAACAAGAAACTCAGAGATTAGGATTAGATAAACCTATCGCTGTTCAATATGTATTATGGCTCAAATCTTTTGTCAAAGGAGATATGGGCGTATGTACAACAGGAGAAAAAGTATCTACAAAGCTAATGGAAAGGATTCCAAATACTCTTTTACTTACAACTTTTGTAATCCTCTTTACCTGGCTAGTGGGAATTCCGCTTGGCATAATAGCAGCTTTACACTGGAAAGAGCCTATCGATAGACTATTAACAATTCTTTCAAGTATTGGAATGGCAATTCCATCATTTTTCTTTGCTTTGTTATTACTAATTTTTGCAGTTAAAACAGGCTGGTTTCCTACCGGAGGCTTGACTAGTTTTAATTTTGCTCAAATGAACATTTTTCAAAAAACATTTGATATACTGCATCATCTTGTATTGCCTGTTGTGGTTCTATTTACAATTTCTCTTTCATCTTTACAAAGACAAATGAGGGGTAATCTATTAGATGTACTTGAGTCAGATTATGTTAAATTTGCGCGTGCCAAAGGATTAAGCGAAAACAAAGTAATTTACAAGCACGCTCTCCGAAATGCAATTAATCCAATGGTAACACTGTTAGGATTTGAGTTTGCATCTCTATTGAGTGGAGCTGCTCTTACAGAATACGTTTTTCAATATCCAGGCTTGGGAAGGCTTATACTAGAAGCTGTTCTTAAATCTGATATAAATCTTGTTATGGCCTCATTGACAATAGGTACAGTAATGCTTGTTCTTGGGAATTTATTAGCCGATATATTATTAAAATTAGTTGATCCTAGAGTGGAGGTAAGCTAATGGCTGAAGTTCCAAAACTAGAAGATATAAATAAAGAAAATTTATTGAAATCTATATTGAATGATAAATTTGCAAGGATAGCATTTTGGATTTTAGTAGCCTTATATGCTGCGGTTTTCCTTGTAGATTTTATTTCTCCATACTCAAAAGATTACTCTAATCGTCATATGGCATATGCACCACCATCTAAGATCTACATAATAAACCAACAAGGCAAGCTATCTTGGCCATACACTTACAACTATATTAGAGGATTCGATAAAGAAAATTTCAAAGTTAGTTATAAAGAAGATAAAAGCAAAAAATACCCCATCAAATATTTTGCAAAATCTGAAAAATATAAAATTTTAGGCTTTATTCCTTTTAATCGACATTTTTATAATGTTGAAAAAGGTGGGAACATATATTTATTAGGCACAGATATTAATGGAAGGGATAATTTTTCAAGACTTTTATTTGGAGGTAGAATTTCTCTAACCATAGGGTTCTTAGCTTTATTTGTATCTTTTCCGCTAGGAATGCTTTATGGGGGAATTTCAGGCTATTTAGGCGGCAAAATTGATTTCTTTATGATGAGATTAGCAGAGGCCATTATGTCTATACCGAGTTTCTACCTATTAATAATATTAGCATCTATTCTTCCTGCTAATATGACAAGTGTTCAGCGATTCACTCTCATAATATTAATTTTAGCTCTTATTGGTTGGGCTGGTTTTGCCAGAGTAGTGAGAGGTATGGTTTTATCAATAAAAAATCTTGAATTTGTTCAGGCATCAGAATCGTTAGGTGCATCAAAATTAAGAATAATAATTAAACATGTTTTGCCTCAAACTATGAGTTATGTAATTATCGCAATGACGCTCAGTGTGCCCTCTTATATACTTGCAGAATCCGGCTTAAGTTTTTTAGGCCTAGGTATTCAGCAACCGGATGCAAGTTGGGGTAATATGCTTAAAGAGGCTCAAGAATTCATAAATATAATATCTAGACCATGGCTTTTAACACCTGGTTTCTTAATTTTTATTGCGGTATTATCATTTAACCTGATTGGTGATACAATTAGAGATGTATTGGATCCTAAAAGTAGAGTGAGATAAAGCTTCTATGCACGAGTTATTAAATTACTTTCAAATTCCTGATGCTAACATTTTATCAAGAATTATTTTATCTATAGTTCTTGGCTTTGCTATTGGTTTAGAAAGAGAATTAACTAATAAATGGGCAGGATTAAGAACTCATATATTGGTTTGTCTCGGCTCTTGCTTGTTCACAATTTTATCTATATATGGTTTCTCTATGGCGATTAGTATGTATCCAATGGGTGATCCTGGGAGAGTTGCTGCACAAATACTTACAGGGATTGGTTTTATTGGGGGTGGTACTGTTCTTAGACAAGGCTCCTCAGTATATGGCCTGACGACAGCAGCCACTCTATGGATGGTTGCTAGTATAGGGATGGCATGTGGTTGCGGAAAGTTCAACTGGGCAATAGTTTCTGCTCTAATTTCTGTTTGTGTTCTGGTTTTAATAAGAATATTTGAACGAGAAGTAATGCCCAAAAGCCTTAAAAATCAGAAAAGACTGAAAATAACTGTTGTTTGTGATGAGGATTCATATTCTTATGTAAGTAAAAAAATATTTTCTCTTTTTTCAAATGTTGTAGAGCTTACCAAAAAAAATATAGAACATGAGCCTAATCAATTAAAATTAATAGCAAAAGTTGTCATGAGCACTAAAAATCCAATAGAGTGTGCACATACAAGATTTGAAGAAGTTGACAATATTCACTCAGTTTCAGTGCAGGAAATTTATGAATAAAGAAGAATTAATAGAGTATATACAAACTTTTTTTATAACAATCTTTTTTATTATTTTGGCAATTGCCGCTATGGTTGCATATTCTCAAATGCAGGCAGATAAACCAATACCCGAGAAAAAGGCACAAGAATATAAAGAAAATCAAATCAATGTACTGCTAGAAGAGTATAAATACAAAATCAAAAGTGAACCATTAAATTATCTGTGGTATGTAAAGCTGGGACTTATATATGAGCAGATTGGAGATATTAATTTAGCAGAAGAGCAGTATAAAAATGCTGTTGAAAAAGTTCCTTTTGGTAATTTTAACCCTACATTTTTGCTTGCGCAGCTATATGTAGAAAAAGGAGAAATTGAAAAAGGTCTTCATCTTGTCTCTGATATAAAAGAATATCCGGACCAAAATCTAATTGCCAGCAAAGCTGCATTTTATGCTCTAGCTGGTGATGCCTATATGAAAAAACAGAATTATAAAATGGCTGTAGCAGAATATAGAAATTCTATATATTACCAAGATAAAACAAAAAAATATAAAGGGAAAAAAGTAATAAATGACTTGTCTCAAGCCTATGTTAAATTATCGGATCAATACTTAAAAGAAGGTGATCTAGATAAGGCAACATCGACTTTGGATGAAGGAAGAAGAATTGTGAATACACCTGAGGTACTTTACCACCTCGGATTAATCTATTCGATAACAGATAAAGAAAATGCCTTGCCCTTATTTCAAAAAGTTGAGATCCTAGATCCTGCAGTAATTGATTATAATGTATATAGCAATTTATTAACTTCATTAATAAAAGATTCAACAGAAAACTCTGACACATCGAAAGCTCAGTCATACCAAGAAAAACTAAAGCTTATAAATAGATTTAGAGAAACAAGTATAGTTAGGCCTGGAGACTTCATAATAGAAGATGTTGGAATGAAATACCACCCACAGTTCTTTAGTAGTAAAGATTATGTTAGCCTCGATTTTGTTATAAGAAATAATACTGCTCTAGATGTCACAAAATTATTTTTACAAATAAAAGTATATAATAATGGGCAGCTTGTAAATACTATGGAAAACAAAATTGCTACACCAATGACTTCCTTAAAGAGTGGAAGGACAACAAAACAGATTCATATAAAACTTAGAGTTCATGAAAAACATGAGACAAATGTATCCAATGATATCACGGTTGTTTTAGCAGTTAAAAAGAATGAAAGGCTGAAGAGAGTTCAGCTTGGAAAGATTATAATACCTAAAAATGTAAACTAGTCTTACATTGATCCCGCAGAATTATTTAATTATATTCTGATTAATGTTATAATTGCTCTTAATGAGGACGATGAGATGACGAAAACAGAAGTCTTATATACAGATATTCCACCAACGAAACTCAGAAACAGGAAAGAAAAACTTAGAAAAGCGCAAAATGATCCGTTTTGGACTTTTATAGGGGACCTTTTCTTCTTTAATATGCTTCAACACAGATTCTATGCACTTAGAATTAAAAATGAAGAATTTTTTAATAAGAGAAACAATGATTACCCAAATATATTCTATGCTCCGCATGGAAATTGGTGGGATGGAATTGTTGGATATAATCTTATACGACGAGTCTTTGATCTTAAACTGAGAATGATGATTGAGGAAATGAATCGATTTCCAGTTTTTGCAAGGGTTGGCGCATTTCCAGTAAATAAAAAATCCCCGCAAGAAGCTATTAAATCTTTAAAGTATATTGTCGATGATTTAAAAAAACCAGATATGGGTTTATGGATATTTCCACAAGGAATAATTAAGCCGCCGAACTTTAGACCAATCGAATTTCAAACAGGAATGACTTATATTGCTCAAAATGTAGCAAAAAAACATGGAGGGGTTAACTTAATTCCCGTTGCAGTTAACTATGTTTTCCTAAGAGAAGACAGACCGGAAGTGTTGGTTGAGTTGGGAGTCCCTATCACTATTGAAAAAAATGATGCGAAAAAAGATAGGCATATTTTAACTCAAGAAATTCAGCAAAATTTTACTCATCTTTGTGACAAGCAGTTATCAGAAATTTGCCATGGATCAATCGAAGGATATAGATATTTATTCAGACAAAGACTTCCTTGGTATAAAAAAATAGAGAAAAAACTTAAAAATATAGGAATAAAAGGTTCAGGAATATAAACTCTGAACCTTTTAATTTATTATAAAAAACGTCAATCTCTACACTGGAAAATAACCGATGTAGGGAAGGTTTCTGTAAAATCCCTTGTAATCTAACCCATAACCAACAACAAATTTATCGTCAATTTCAAATCCATAATAATCTGGGTCTATATCTGTTTTTCTTGCACATTTTTTATTTAATAAAGATAAGAATTTTAGTTTTCTTGGCTGATGTTCCATCTTTATTAAGTCAACTAAAAATTTTGCTGTTAATCCAGTATCAACAATATCTTCAACTATTAAAACATCTTTCTGGTGCATATCTGGAAGCGTTAAATCAATTGCTTTTAAATTGTTTGATGATCTTGACTCATTCCCATAGCTTGAAATTCGAATAAATTCAATTTGAACAGGCACGCTTACACACTTTGAAAAATCACAACAGAACATTGCAGCACCTTTAAGTACACAGATTATATAAAGCTCTTCTGAACCATGAAATTCTTTGTCTATAAGTGTACCAAGTTCTTTCAATCTAGCTTGTAGCTCCTGCTCTGGTATTAGAACCTTTAAATCTGTCAAATGTTTATCCAAAACTCTCATTATTCACCTTTTGTTTCTAGCTTAATTTTGTGCGTGGGTATACCTTTTGTTCTTAGTTTTTCACTTAATCCGACACCCACTGCCCAAAGCACTTCATTTTCACTACATAATAATATTATTTTATCACGATCGTGACTTGGAATGTTTTTATTTATAAGATATTTTTTTAATTTCATTTTGCCCTGCATTCCGAATGGCTGAATTATATCTCCATTTTTACGAGTTCTGAGCGTGAGAGGAAATTTGACAGTTGATAAATCGACCAAGGCGATGTTGCTTGACGATTTGGGATATAAATCCACTTTTTCAGTATTTTTTTGAACAAATAGCCTATTTATTGAAGCATAATCAAAAACCCCATCTCCATTTATATTCAATTCTTCGTTTAATTTATAATTGTCATCTTTGTGTATCACATACGTATATTTATGTGATGTAAAAAGCCAATCTTCTCGAGTAAGAGACATTGTTTTACCAGATTTTGAAGATTGATTTTCTAAGATAAATAATAAAATCTCCTGAACCCTTGAGAAACTTGGTTCTATGTCATGTTTTAATAATAAATTGTAAACAAAGTGTTGTCTTATGTGAGAATCTAACAATAAAAAATTTTGAGTCAGCCATTTTTCTCCAACAGATATTTGAGTTTCAATATTGTCGATAAGCTCATTTATGACCTTATTATTACCAATAGCAATGTCTGCCAGTGTAATAAGTGAATTTTCGATATTAGGATTGATTTCTTTTAGGGCAGGCATTATATTATGGCGAATATTATTTCTAGCATATTTTGTATTTAGATTACTTGAATCGTTATTTGGATACAATTCATTTTCAATACAGTATTTTTCTATATCTTTTCTAGAATAATTCAGTAATGGTCTAATTAGTTTGAAAGAATCTATTTCTCTACAATCTCTTATTCCTTCCAGACCATTTAGTCCAGTTCCTTTAATTATTCTATATAGAACTGTTTCTGCATTATCACTCTTTGTATGAGCAGTAAGTATCGCCGCTGCATTAAACTCAACAGCACAATCTTTAAAAAAAGCATATCGCATTTCTCTAGCAATAACTTCCGAAGGCTTTATATCTTTGTTTAGTTTTCTGGAAACAAATTTAATATTGTTATCTATGCAAAACTGTCTGCATTTTTCCTCTTCTGCATCAGATTCTGCCCCTCTCCAATTATGATTCAAGTGAGCCGCAACAACCCGGAAACCTTCTTCTTTTGCAATAACAGTAGTGTTATGCAAAAGGCACATAGAGTCCCAGCCCCCTGAAAAACCAACAATTAAAGTAGTACCACTGGTTAAAGGAACATGCTTTTCTATTATCCGCTTTATTGTGTTTCTCATAAAACCTTTACTGAGTTTACAAGTTCTTGAACTTTTTGCAATGCCGAGTTAAATACGTCATCATTATACCAAAATTCAGGATTATTGATATACTCTAAAACTAAAAGTCGTCCATAAGACCCAATTGATACCCCATTTATTTTTACATTACAAAGGTTTGCCAATTTTGTTGATAATTGATTAGTCCCGCCAGAAATTAATATATAAACATTCTCGTTTTCTAATATTTGAGCAATCGAAACAGCTTGTAGAGTGGCAGAATAGTCATTGTTTTTTCCACTCATAGACAAACCATCCGCCTGTATAATTAATTTTTCTCCATTAGTATGTTTTTGAAGTTTTGCTATTAATTTCTTTAATTTTGCTTCCGAATAATTCAATCTTGAAATACAAATCCCAACAGGTAAATTCGGGAATTTCTTTTTGACTTTTTTATATTCTTCTTCTCCAATTTTACTTTTTGTTCCTGAAATGTGTAATTCGATACAATCAATTTTATATTTATTTTTAAACTCTGAAATTTTTTTTATTACATCTATTTCATCTTTTGAGTATGTAATTGCACTACAATGACATTTGCCACATCCAATGCATTTATCTTTGTTAATAAATACTTTACTTGAGTTTCTATCAAAGTTTATCGCACCATGGGGGCATTGTTTTATGCACCTCAAGCACTTTACACACTTATCTTGGTCTATATGCGCTTTTCTTCCATGGTTATCGTTGTCAATTGAAAAACTAATACAAAATTCGAAATCATCTGGATTCTTACCAGCTAGCTTTATACCAGCAATAACAGAATCAATCACATTGTCATCAGGAGTTAGATCAAACATGTCAATTTCTGCAGTTGCATATAAAACTGCCATTTTTTTTATGTTCTCCAAATCTCTGTTGCCCAACCCAACAACAAATTTAAAGAAAGAACCCTTATCTAATTTATTATATAAATTACTCATACATATAATACTATCATATTGCTAAATTATGTTAGAATAATTATTAATTAAAGGAGAAATTATGACAACAGCCAATTTTGATTATGATATTAAAGATATCGAACTAGCCGAACAAGGCAAAAACAATATCGAATGGGCCTACAAAGATATGCCCGTTTTAGCTCAAATTAGAGAAAGATATAAAAAAGAGCAACCATTTAAAGGTTTAAGAATTTCTAGTTGCGTCCACGTTACAAAAGAAACAGCAAATTTAGTCATAACAATGAAAGAAGGCGGTGCTGACGCAGTTCTTGCTGCTTCAAATCCCCTTTCAACTCAAGATGATGTTGCAGCTGCATTAGTGAAATATTGGGGAGTTCCTGTTTATGGCTATGCTGGAGAAGATAAAGAAACATATGCAAAACACGTAGATATTATTCTAAACCACAAGCCGCATTTTATCATTGATGATGGGTGTGATATTGTTGCAACAATACATTCTAAAAGAAGAGATTTACTTCCTGAAATAATTGGATCTTGTGAAGAAACAACAACTGGAATTATAAGATTAAATGCAATGGAGCAAGATGGCAGTCTTGAATTTCCTGCACTTGCAGTAAACAGTAGTTTGACAAAATATCTATATGATAATAGATATGGCACCGGACAAAGCGCAATTGACGGGATAATAAGAGCTAGTAATATACTTCTTGCAGGCAAAACTTTTGTAATGTGTGGCTATGGTTGGTGCGGAAAAGGTGCTGCGCTAAGAGCTAAAGGAATGGGCGCAAATGTGATTGTGACTGAAGTTGATCCACTAAAGGCACTTGAGGCAGCTATGGAAGGCTATAGAGTCATGCCAATAGCAGAAGCAGCAAAATCAGGTGATATTTTCTTGTCTATTACTGGAGATATAAATGTAGTTGATGTTGAACATATGCTAACGATGAAAGACGGGGCAATGGTCTGCAATGCCGGTCACTTTGATGTTGAAGTAAATGTTAATGGGTTAAAAAATGAAACTACTGAAATAAAAAGAATTCGTCCGCATTTGGATGAATATAAACTAAAAAATGGCAAATCTATATATGTATTGGCTGAGGGTCGCTTGGTGAATTTAGTTGCAGCAGAGGGTCACCCAGCTTCAGTTATGGATATGAGCTTC
Source organism: Cyanobacteria bacterium OH_CBB_238 (assembly GCA_023409995.1). Taxonomy (GTDB): domain Bacteria; phylum Cyanobacteriota; class Vampirovibrionia; order Gastranaerophilales; family Gastranaerophilaceae; genus JAEYQN01. The sequence continues at coordinate 34,353 of JAEYQN010000168.1, forward strand.
GCAAATCAAGCTCTAGGCGCTGAATTCATAATTAAAAATAAGAATAAACTTGAAAATAAAGTTTATACCCTTCCTCAATCAACAGATATAGAAATTGCTAAAATTAAACTAAAATCTATGGGTATAGAAATTGATCAGCTTACGGCTCAGCAAGAAAAATATCTAAACAGCTGGTCAACTGGTACGGCATAATTTTTTTCAAACTATAAGTTTTCAAATCTACTTTTACATAAGTGAAAGTAGATTTGTTTTTATAAAGTTTCTTAAGAAATATTATGATATTTTGAATAAAGAAATAGGCTAGAAGCTAATAGGAATAAGAGTCATCAAAAACTATATGCTTTTCTGCAAGCTTAAGTAATTCTTCATAGCGAACTTTATTATGAATATAGTTGTAACCAAACAAGACTTCCAATGCGGTTGCTTGGCGGTGAAGCGTCTGATTTATTCTACGAGCCGAAGATGTTGGAATATTTCGGCCCCTTCTCACAAGATCTTTTTCGTCTTCAGAAAGATCTTCCATGATCTTTTCTAAAAGATCTGTTTGAAACTGGGCATTAACAAACTTCACAGAGTACCTGTGAAGTTTATTTGAATTAGATGTTAAATAAATTATTTTTTCTCTTATAAATACTTCATAAACGGCATCTCCGATATGAGCATAACTTCTTATATTTAATTCTTGCATTCTAACCTTGATTCAATAAAAGTCCAGTCACTGGCTTCACTCTTACTATATACTCAGCACTTAAATCATTCAAGGCTTTTTCTAAGTTTTCGATAGCATCTCCCTCAGAGTGCCCATATCCTATCAAATTTTTCATAATGCAATTAGCAATAAAAACGTTATTTCTATTCCCTTGATATACTAAAGCAGGATATTCAACTATTGATATTTCCATATAATGTCCTCTTTTCGTGTCTAAAACTCATGTCGGCAAGATTTCAAATAACTTTAAATATATGATATATTTTTCATATGAAACTTTTATTTATTACAGATTTATACCCAATTGACAATGATGATGAGCCTCTTACTTTATCAGCCTTTGTTAACAATTGGAAACAATTGGGGCATTATATAGATGTTATCAGACCCAACTTTATCTTAAATACACTTATTAGACGAAAAACAATTTATAAAACAGGAAAATTTACCAGAAATGGAATAAATATATATAACCTAAACCTTATCACGCCTTTCTGGTTCAACGTAAAAAACAAATTGCCATCAGGCTTCAATCTTACTGATTACGATGCCATTATTGCCCATATGCCATCTGGTATATTATTCGCAGAAGCACTTACTGAAGGACTTACTATTCCCAAAGTATATTCTGCACATGCTTCTGATATTGAAGTATTGTCTAATTATTTATATTCTTTTTATTTTAAAAGTAAATTAAAAACAGCGTACAACAATGCAGATGTTATTTCTGCAAGAAGCCCTATTTTAAAAGCTCAAATCAGCAAATTAATCTCAAAAAATGAAGAAGAAATTCGGGTTGCTTACTCTGGGGTTGAAGCAAAAAAAATAGTTTCATTGGATATTTTTGAAGATAAGATAAAATATATAAAATCCACAAATACCCTAAAAATAATAACAGTCGCATCCAATATAGAAAGAAAAAATATAAAAACAGTAATAAGGGCTCTTGCTTCATTAAAAGAAATAAACTGGCATTATACTCTTATTTGCAAAGGTAAAAATTTTGACAATATTGAAAATATTATAAATAAACTAGACTTAAAAGAAAAAGTTACTCTATTGAAAAATATTTCTAATTCAGAGGTTATTGAAAAAATGAAAGCTACCCAGCTTTTTATTTTACTTAGTGAAAAAGAAACATTTGGAATGGTTTATCTTGAAGCAATGTCGCAAGGAAATGCAATAATATTGAAAAAAGGGGAAGCAATTGATGGAATCATAATTGATGAAAAAAATGGATACACATGCCAAAACTTACCCGACCAATTAGAAAAAACCATCAAGAAAATAAAAAACACAGAACTAAAGGAGTTGTTAGAATTAGCTAGAAATTCTTATGAAACTATTAGTGACTATACCGATAAAAATGCAGCAATTAATTACATTTCAATAATAGAAGAAGCTATAAATAAGGCTAAATTACGATATGAAAAGCTTCAATAACACCGTTAATAATAAATTGGCAAGCAAGAGCCGTAAGGATAATACCAAAGATTCTATTTAGAACATTTATACCTGAGGCACCTAACAATTTACTTATTTTAGAAGCAAAAGATAGAATTACAAAACAGCAAATCATATTAATCAATAGCGCACTGATGACAAGTCCTTGTTTAACTATATGATGTTCAGCTTGTTTCATAAAAATAATCAACATTGAAATAGAAGCTGGTCCTGAAAGCAAGGGAACTGCCAATGGAAAAACTGATACATCCATCTGCTTTAGTTCTTCTGAGGGCTCACAAGAGGTAGTGGCATTCGGGCGATCCAATACCAATTCAATTGCCAGGATTAATAATAATATACCACCAGCGATCCTAAAAGCAGCAAGAGATATTCCGAAAATATCTAAAACCTTTGTGCCAAGAAGAGCAAAGAATAACAATACAGCAAATGCAACCAATACACCCTTTCTTATAACTTTTTCTTTCTGCGGCTTTGGGTAGTCACAAGTCAAAGAAATGAATATGGGTACCAATCCAATTGCATCAATTGTAAAAAATAATGCAGTAAATTGTATTAAAAACGTATGCAATAAATTATCCATATAATAAGGTTATCACGCTAAAAATATCTCGACAAGAGCTGATTTAACAAATATAAAAAAGCAAGGTTTTAAAACCTTGCTTTTTTATGAATCATATAACTATTAATGAGGAACGTTTCTCAATACGGCATAAATAATAGAAGAAACGATCATACAAGAAGGTATTGTTAGCACCCATGCCCAAACAATATTTCCAACAATCCCCCACTTAACTGCTGATGCTCTCATTGTTGATCCCACTCCCATAATAGATGTAGAAATAACATGAGTTGTACTTAAAGGAATACCAAAGTGTGATGCTGTAAGAATTATAGATGCGGCAGAAGTTTCAGCAGCAAAACCATGGATGGGTTTTAATTTTATAATTTTACTGCCCATTGTTCTTATAATTTTCCAACCACCTGACATTGTTCCGCAAGCCATCATCAGCGCACAAACCAAAATTACATATATTGGAATCTCAAAATTACCATCAGCCGGCATTTTTAAAACACCACCAGCAAGCAATGACAAGGTTATAATTCCCATAGTTTTCTGCGCATCATTTGAGCCATGGCTTAAAGCCATCAACCCAGACGAAATCAACTGGAATCGTCTAAATCTTCTATTTATAACATCAGGATTAGACTTATAAAAAATTCTTATTAGAAATAACATAAATAAAAATCCTGCAGTAAACCCAATAAGAGGCGAAGTAAACATTGGAATGATAACTTTTTCAACCAAATGCCCGACTTGAACGACCTTAGGTCCAGCATGAACAATGGATGCCCCCAAAAGTCCGCCAATTAATGCGTGCGAAGAACTTGATGGCAAGCCTAAAAGCCAAGTAAATAAATTCCAGAATATTGCGGCTAATAAAGCGCATAGTATTACTTGTAATGTTATAGAATCAGCGTGAATAATACCTGATCCAATAGTTTTAGCAACGTGTGTTCCAGTTAAAGCCCCGACAAACTCAAGAGTTGCGCCAAATAATACCGCCTGTTTTGGGCTCAATACTCTTGTGGAAACCACTGTGGCTATTGCATTTGCGCAGTCATGAAAGCCATTAATGTACTCAAAAACCAGTGCCGCAAGTACAACTAGTATTAATAAAAGTATGGTTAAACTCATAATATTTATTCCACTCTGATCTATTAACTTTGTTTCAACACAACGTTGGTTACAGTATCGGAAACCCCATAGCAGGTATCAAGAGCATTTTCTATGTCTTTATGAATGTCTCTCAATTTTATTACTTTTAGAGCTTCATATTGTCCGGAGAACAATGAATCCATTGCGTTATATAATATTTCATCACCGTGGGTTTCAATTTCTTTCATTTTCAAATTGCCTTCGATGATATCTTTGATTGAACTTGCTTTTTTGAATTTGTGAATTATTTTACAAAGCTCTTCTGTTGCTTGAACAAGTGTCTTAGATTGAGCAGTCATGTTTTCTGTATAAGAATCTAGCCTATATACTCTTAAGTTTACACAAGCTTTAACTATTTTCTTTGTAATTTTATTCAATAAAGTTGCAATATGCTGAATATCTTCTCTATCTATTGGTGTAACAAACGTATTATTAAGCTCGGTTAATGTTTTTTTAATCAAATCGTTACTTTTGTGTTTATAATCTTTTGCCAGTGCTATTTGTTCATCTTTTAGGCCATTTGTAAGAATTTCGTCAAACAATACGGCAACTTTTTTACAAACATCAGTGCTTTCTTCAAAAAGCGAATAAAATAATTTATCATCCGGTGGCAATATGTATGCTAACAAATTAAATTCAGACATTGAAAATCCTCCAACTTATACAGACTCAAATATACTATAAACAAATTTTTTATTACATCTTACCAGTAGAGGTGATAAAATTTGTTAACAATGATTCAAAAGGCTTTCAGATAAAGGATCATAGCTGCTAGTTTAGGCTAAATTCTGACGCACAAGTTCTTTTCTTATCTTATTTAACCCAGCTTGAATAATTCTTGAAATTCTTGAAGGGGATAAATTAAATTCTTCTGAGATTTCTCTTAGTTTTTTATCCTTGAAAAATTTGCATTCAATTAATTCTCTTTCCCTTTGGGGAAGAGTTTTTATAGCATCTTTAATAGACTCACTTAATTCATGAAAAACGACCCTTTCTTCAGGATTTCTTTTATGATCCCTGATTTGAGTTGGTGATTCGCCTTCAGACATTTCGTCTATAGAAAGAATTGTTTTATATACTGCTTCTCGTATGGCATTCGGGTTTTCAGCAGATAAAAGATCGGTTTCCCTTTTATTTTTTAGCACATACCATTTATATCTTCGTCTAACTTCATTTCTTATCGCCCATTTAATTGCAGTAGAAAGGTAAGATTTATTGTACGACCCCTCTTTTGCATTAGAGCAAATTTTATGTACAACCTGAGTACCTATGTTAATAAGCTCAGAAAATTCCATTAAATGATTGGAAGAGAGTTTTTTGTACTCAACTTTTGCCAATGTTTCAATCAATTCCATGTAATCTTTAATATTAAACTTTTTTGAAGTCGACTCGATACTCAAGTTCATAGCTCTTTAAAATAAAATCACTTGGACTCTATAATATATTAAAAAAATCGATAAGGCTACCCGAAATGCAAACAAAATTACAATTTTTAATCAAATAGGTTAAAACTCCAAAACTAGCTCTACCATGTATTTTGCGTTATACTTTATCACCTGATTAATATTAAATTTTGTAAACACGAATTTAATATGGTTATATTGTTTATTATTATTGGATTTTGGGTATTTTACGCCTAAAAAGCATGCATTTTGCGTAGCAATTTAAAATCCTCACGGTTATTTAATAAGTAGTCAAGAAAAATTTAAACGTTAATAAAATAGTAAAGTAAAAATAGTAAATAAAGGGGAATCAAATGATCCAAGCACCAACTAGCCAGTATCCACAGGGAATTGCTCCACAAGTAGCTCAACAGCCAGTACAATTAGCTCCAGCTGCAGCTCAACCAGCAGCACCTCAAACTGTACCAGCTGGTTATTATAACTACCCTACATCAAATTTTTATCAATACCCACAAGCACAGGCAACTCCTGCAGCTCAACCATCTCAAGCAAACGCTGTAAATATCCAAATATATAATCCTCAAGCTTATGCAGGATCTCCAAATCAGACAGCAGCACCAGCACCAGCAAGTACTGTTCCTGCTCAGTTTGTTCCTGTTCAACAACCTACGGTTGCTCCGGCTCCAGCAACGCCAGTACCAGTGCCACCGGCTCCGGTAATCACAGAAGAAACTCCTGTTGCACCAGCTCCTGAAGCCGCTCCAGCAACACCTACAGCGGAAGCAACAACTCCAACGCCTGCTGCCATTGAAACTCCTGCAACAGATGCGCCAAAAACTCCAACGGCAATTGATGTACCAGCATTTTCTGCTCGATTAAAATCAGATAACTTGGAAGACCAAGGTAAAGCAATTGAAGAAATCGCTGAATTAACTCAGAATGATCCAACTTCAGCAGCAGCTCTTCTAGACACACAAATTATGGAAGGTCTTCTTGGCGTGGTAGCAAAAGATACTGCTTCTTTACAAGGACCAACTCCTCAACAATTAGAACTCAGACAAAAAGCTGTTAGCGGCCAAACTCTTACAGATGCTGAAAAGACAGAGGCAAACAACATTACTCCAATGGAAACAGCAGAAAGAAATAAACAATATGCTTTATATACAGTAGCATTCTTACAAAATTTACTAAATTCAGAAGTTGAAAAACGTAACGGCTCAGCTCTAGATATTCAAAATGTTCCTGGTTTAGAACAAGTTGTTCAAACTGTAAAATCTGATGCAAATCCGTTATTGAGAGTTAGTGCATTAGCTTCACTATCTCATATTGCAAGACCTGAATACAAACCTGTATTATCGCAAGTATTTGAACTAGCAAAAACAGATGCTGACGAAAATGTTAAAAAAGCAGCAGAAAAAGCAGCAGAAGAGTTAGCTAAACTGCCAGATGCGCCTGCCGCAGCACCGGTGGCAGCTCCAGTAACAGCTGAAGCACCAGTTGCACCTGCTCCAGAAGCAGCTCCTGCAGAAACAAAAAAAGCTTAAAATAAACCCCTTAAATTACTATTTAAAAGAGCGTTCAATGAACGCTCTTTTAATATAAATAAATCAACTAGAAGTTTGTAGGAAATGTATTTTCTCTGCTACTAAAAGATTTATTTTTACTTGATTTTTATCAAGAATATCTGATTTATTTGCTTCTGAATACTGGCTTTTTAAAGATTCAAGCAAATTTATTTTATTATCATTACCCCAAGACGCATTCCACCCTGCTGAATTATTATGCAATGCTGAATCTTCGGGGAATTTAGAATAGTCAAAAGTAACGTATAAATCTTTTAATGAAATTAAGTCATTGTCATATAATTCTCTATACATTTGTTTTGCTTCGTTGTTGGAAATATTTGTAATATCATAGTCTGCTGCGATTTCTTTAAACAGCGCAATGTCTTCAGATGCACAATAACCATCATCTAATAATTTATATTTTGAATTATTAGTCTCACTACTTGCAGCAATTGAAGGTGCTTGTTGAGATTCTTGCGTTTTAGAACCTAAGTCAACAGCTAATTGAGAAATAGAATTATCAGAAGAAATTGATGATATATCCATGCCAGAACAACTATGTCCTCCCTGACAAAAGTATATCAATTATATTGTAAATTTTAGTCCACTATGAAGAGGAGAATGGAACATGGAGTTTTGTAAAATCTTGGACTTTTGACCTGTTAAATTGTTAAATAAATAGCATGACAGATAATATAAATGACAAAATTATAAACATGTTCAATAAACATAAAGATAATGCTTTAACTTTCTCTAGTGAAAAAGTTAAATTCTTTAAAGGTTTTAACTACGTGAGGCTTGACAAAGATTTAAATGGTAGACCATTTAATGAAGAACATCTTCTTGAATATGCACAAAAGTGCCAATATATAGTAAGAGTTATGCGAGAAAAAGATGGACAGACTTCTCTATACAACTATAAGGTGCCGCATAATAAAATAACCGAGTTTGTAAGCAAATTTGCCAACAACGAATTAAATGGTAAGATAATTGAAATTGACAAGTTTGTACCAGAAGATTTAGCGTAGATGGTTGAAAAAGATTCTTACACTCAGGCAGAATGCAATTTATTTAAAGTAAAAAAGCCTTATCAATATATTGGGCATGAATATTTGTCGTGCAAGAAAGAATGGACAAAAGATTCTGTAAAAATAGTTCTTGCTTTTCCTGACAAATATGAAGTGGCAATAAGTAATCTTGGACAAAGAATACTTTATGACGCAATAAATTCAAATGCAAATTTAATTGCAGAAAGAATTTACGCTCCTGATTTTGATTTTAGGGAAATATTAAAAGAACAAGATCTAGCTTTATGCAGCTTTGAAAGTAAAAAAAACATAAAAGATTTTGATATTGTTGGCTTTTCTGTGCAGTATGAGTTATGTTATCCAACTATCTTAGAAATGCTCAATCTAAGTAAAATTCCATTAACACGAGAAGAAAGAACCGAATCAGATCCAATAATTATAGCTGGTGGCCCTTGTTCGTTTAACCCTGCTCCTATGTCAGATTTCATAGATATTTTCATGATTGGAGAAGGTGAAGAAGCTATAGTTGAAACCATGCAATTATATGGAGAGCTGAGGAAGGCAGGAACTAGAAGAGAAGAAATAATAGAAAAATTGGCTTCTATTGAAGGCAATTACTCACCAAGACTCAAAAATCCAACAAAGAAAAGAATCGTTCAACTTACAGAGAAAAACCACCCCACGTCCAACCCCATCCCTTATTCAAGTTGTATCCATGATAGGACAGTAATTGAAATAAGAAGAGGATGCGGAAGAATGTGCAGATTCTGTCAGTCTGGACACATAACTCTTCCTATTAGGGAAAGAAAAGCTGAAGATATTATCAACCTGGTAAAAGAATCCGTTAAAAGCACCGGGTATGATGAATATTCTTTGTTGTCCCTTTCTTCTAATGATTATACTAATATAGAAAGCGTTATTGAAGAATTATCTTGTGAACTAAATGACAAAAGAGTATCTGCTTCACTACCAAGTCAAAGAATTGACAGATATAGTACTAATTTAGCTAACTTGGTACAAGGTGTAAGAAAATCGACAGTCACTTTAGCTCCCGAAGCAGGTAGTCAGAGATTACGAGATGTAATAAATAAAAATCTTTCCGAAGAACAGATTGTTGAAGCCATTTTGAATTGCTATAAAAATGGCTCAAGCTCAGTAAAATTGTATTTTATACTTGGACTTCCAACTGAAACTTTTGAAGATTTGGATGAACTAGCTGAATTATTAAGAAAAATAAGATATAAAGCTAATGGAGTAAAATTAGAACTAGGTTTAAAAGATGCATTAAAAATAACATGCACAACTTCAATATTTGTACCAAAGCCATTTACTCCTTTTCAATGGCATAGGCAAAATTCTGAGCAAGAGCTTCGTGAAAAAATAGATTATTTACTTACTAAAACAAAAAGCATAAAAGGTGTAAAAATAAACTATCACAACAGTTTTGTTTCAAAACTTGAGTCTGTATTTGCAAGAGGTGATGAATCATTGGGCAAATACGTATTAGAACTTCATAAAAATGGTGCCTACATGACCACTTGGGACGAAAATATCAGCTATGATCAATGGAAAAATATTGCAGAGCAGTGTAATATTTCCTTAGATGAATTGGCAACTAAGACTTTTGACCTTGATGAAGAACTTCCATGGGACAAAATCAACATGGGCATAAGCAAAAAGTGGTTTGCAAAAGAGTATGAAAAAGCATTAAGTGCCATAAATACGATCCCATGCGAGTTTAATTGTGTAGCTTGTGGAGTTTGCAAAGAGTTTGGAATTAAAAAAATAGTTGATGAACCATACACACCCAAAACTTGCACCAAAGGCTCGTCAGAAAATAGGGAAGCTAAAAAGTATAGAATCAAACTGACAAAAGAAAATGAGCTGAGATACCTTTCTCATTTAGATTGGCAAAATACTTTAATAAAAACATTGTATAGAAGCGGGTTAGATTTATGCTTCTCTCAAGGATTTAATCCAACCCCAAAAATTTCTCTTGGGATAGCGCTTCCCATATTTATTGAAAGTCGTTGTGAATTAATTGATATAGATATCTTTGATGATTTAAGTGAAAAAGAACTTGAAAATACATTAATAAAATCACTACCCGAAAATATTAAACTACTTTCAGCAAAAAAAATATCAAAAGATACAAAATCTATAGATATTCTTGCCCAATGGGCACTATATGAAATCAAATCTTTAAAAAAGGGGCTTCTAAATTTTGAAGATATGGTGTATATTAAGG
>JAEYQN010000004.1 GCA_023409995.1 Cyanobacteria bacterium OH_CBB_238
GAATTATCACATAATATAGTGAACTTAGAATAATTATAGGTTTTAATATTTTTATACCATTTAAGTACTTGTATAAATTTGGATCGTTTTTATTTATTTTCATAAACTTGTCAATAAATTTCTTAAAAGGTTTTTGAATTGCTCTATCTACCACATAACCACAAGCTATGGTTAATGCTGTTGATAAAGAGGTGTTATATACTAGAGCCTTTTTATTTTCTTTTTTCATCTTAGGGTTCAACAAAGTTATTGCAGAAAAACAAGCTGTTGCATATATATCTTTTAAATTTAAAGCATGTTGAATAAAATTCGTATCTTTATATTCAATTGCAAGATTCTGTATTTTCTTATTTTCCATAACCCCAACAATCTTTTTTTCAATTTTTGAATTAAAAGCCTTGAATGATGGCGATTGAGCCCTTGAATTCATTGCAACTTGGATTCGAATTTGTTTTGAGTCAACAGATGTAGCGTCTGGACTTTTACATTTTTCAACCTTTTTATCAAAAATAAATTTTGCTGTCGGAATAATTAATGCAGCTGTTATTAACGCTTTTGGCAATACTGCGAATAAATCAGGGCTCATTTTAGCAACCTGTCTTATAAAATTATATGCAGGAGCTTCATCTATTGTTTTAGAAGACTGTTGAAGGCGGGCTATTGTTGTCAAGGTCAAGTATTTATCAGGTTTTTTAGAAATACTATCTATAACTTTTGAGATAGGATTAAAGATAACTGCGGTCAATGCTGCACTTAAGACACCCGAAGAAATAGACTTAGCACAGGCATATTGTTTATCTTCTTTAGTCGAATTAGGCGTCAGAAGAATAGCGGTAGGTCTAATAAGAGTTGAGCATGCCAATGTAGAACCCGCAGCAACAAGAGCCCCCTTATCTGCTGCAAATTTAAGGCTATTTAACAAAAATTTATTATTATAAAAAGAACCTTTAAACGATGTATTCTGACTATTGTGTTTAACCATATTCATCTTAGGTATAATTATAACCAAAATAGAAATAATATTTAATTATGCAATCTTCTAATAATAAATTGTAATAAACCTATATGGAGAATACAGCCCCCAAATACACCAAAGTTCTATTAACTCACTAAAAAAATTCGTAAATAGAATTCATCAAAATGGAATATGGATACCACAAACAAGAATTCCAAATGCCTCCGACATAAGAAAACCACCACTAATAATTTCTGGAACAGAGGGAACCACAAAGAATGTTATGATAGATTTAGCCAATGATAACTTAGAGAAACTAGGCTTCAAAAAGGAACAACAAAAGAAAGCTTCACAGCTCTCGGACATGCTGTAGATAATGAAAGATTTTCAAGTTCATTACACGATATTGTAACAGAAGATAATACCGATTCTCTTCTCAGCACCTCTTTTTATAAAGATAGCAAGTTCCCTACTTTCTTGAATAGGCAATTCGGTTTTTTACTAGATGTACATCCAGACAATATTGCAATGGCAGACAATAGCAACATGCATCAGGTTTTGCAAAAGATTTTATAGATTTCAAAAATAGTCTTATTAATATGAATAAACCTGAAAGAAATTTATTTTCCAATAATTTTTGTGAACAATTGGATATCGAGAAAGCTGATTATGCAGGTATCTATGAGAAAATAGTAAATGCTCGCCCTATAGATGAAATCTCTGACTCTAAAATCAAAGAACTATTAGAAAAAACCCTAGACAAAACTCTTACAAATACTGAAGGAAGTTTTAACGAAATTGTTGTATATTCCCCAAAATCCGCAGCTTTATTTTCTAAAGCCAAAAATATTGAAGATATACCTTTTGCTCTAAGAAAGTATGCCCAAGATAAGAATATTCCAATAATAGATATTTCTAAACTTGATTAAACATTTTTAATATCCTGTCATGAAGAACTTTACATGGTAAAATTATCTTGGATGGGAGTAACAATGCTTACACTAGAGCAAATAAAAGACGCTGCAAGCGTTCTAAATGGAAACATTAGAAAAACTGATTTGATAGCAGCACCAAACCTTACTGCTAACAATACTATATTCTTAAAATGTGAAAACCTACAAACAACCGGTGCATTTAAAATAAGAGGCGCTTTTTACAAGATTTCTCAACTTACTGATGAAGAGAAACAAAAAGGAGTTGTAGCATGTTCTGCTGGGAACCATGCTCAAGGAGTTGCCCTTTCAGCACAGCAAAATAACATCAGATCAACTATTTTTATACCAAGCACTGCACCAATTTCAAAAATCGAAGCAACAAGAAGCTATGGGGCTGAGATAAAATTAATTGATGGAGTGTATGACGATGCATATGATGCTGCCGTAAAATATTACAAAGAAACTGGCGCAACATTTGTTCACCCATTTGATGATGAAATGGTAATTGCAGGACAAGGAACAATTGGACTCGAACTGCTTGAACAATTACCCGACCTTGATGCAATTGTTGTTCCTATTGGTGGTGGTGGGTTAATTGCGGGAATAGCTCTTTGTGTAAAAAGCATAAATCCCAAATGTAAAATCTATGGCGTTCAAGCTGAAGGTGCACCAAGTATGGTTAATGCTTTTGAAGCTCATAGATTAATGTCTTTGGAAAAAGTTTCCACAGTAGCAGATGGCATAGCAGTAAAAACACCAGGTAGTCTAACTTTCGAACTATGCGAAAAATACGTAGACGAGATTTTTACAGTAACGGAAGATGAAATAGCAACAGCTATTTTAACACTGATGGAACAACAAAAATTAATAGCAGAAGGGGCTGGTGCAGTGGCTGTTGCCGCGGCATTATTTAATAAAATACCAGTACAAAATAAAAATGTAGCCTGCATAGTCTCTGGTGGAAATATAGATGTAACAATTTTATCAAGAGTCATCCATCGAGGTCTTTTAACATCAGGCCGGTTATCTGACTTAACAATAGAGCTTGTTGATAAACCAGGACAACTTAAAGAAGTATCTACAATAATTGCCGACCTCGGAGCAAATGTTGTGAGAGTAAGACACAACCCAGGCGGAAAAAACACAGATATAAACGAATGCCACCTAAAGGTTTCAATGGAAACCAAAAATCATGAACACTTAAACGAAATCAAAAACACACTAGAAAAAAAGGGTTATAAAATAACAAAGGGGTAAAAAATGAAATATATAAATACTGAAAATGCACCAAAAGCAGTTGGACCATATTCACAAGCTATATTAGTAAATAATACCCTGTATGCATCGGGGCAAATAGCAATTGATCCAACAAATCAATCAATGATTCAAGGAGACGTTACAATACAAACGGAACAAATAGTAAAAAACATATCAGCGGTATTAAAAGAAGCAGGTATGGATTTTAATAATGTTGTAAAAACAACATGCTTTCTTGCAGAAATGTCCGATTTTAGTGCCTTCAACACTATTTATGAAAAATATTTTATCTCAAGACCCGCACGTTCATGTGTTGCAGCAAAAGAACTTCCAAAAGGTGCATTGGCAGAAATAGAAGTTATTGCTATTAAATAAGCTCTGCCCTTTATGTTTATAGACCTAACGTGGAATATTAACCTAATTTCCATCTCTAGTCAGTATAAGTCGATGAGATTGTTTAGTATTAGTTTCATTCTAATACCCTAATCTTAAATATCTTATTAGAGAATCAGATCCCCTGTCATAATGTCAATTTCTTTATTATCACAATCCCTAATTCTCAACGAGCCATCATTATTAATCTTAATAGCAAAATATTCAGAATATTCACCATTATTTTTAATATTTACTATTTTATTTAAAAAATTACACTTAGAAATATATTCTTCTACTATAAATTCAAACCCTTTTTTAACAAAAGAATCATAACCATTCCAAAATTCTTCCAGCAGGTAGGTAATAAATTTTTCCGTATCAATATCATGGCCAACTACAAAGTTCAAAGAAGTAGCTTTTTGGTCAATTTTTTTGATTGTCTCATACTTCAAATTCAAATTAACACCCACTCCCAACACTAATCCATTAATTTGCCCATTTGAAGAAACAGATTCACAAAGAATTCCTGATATTTTTGAACCTTCGACCAAAATGTCATTTGGCCATTTTATATTAGGAATAACTCCATATTTTTTTTCTAAAACAGAACAAACTACCACGCATAAATATTGGGTTAAATTAGAAAAAGGATATTTATCGTTATCGGGCTTTAATATAATGGACAGGTATACGTTAGAAGTTCCATCACAAAACCAACGACGATTGAACCTACCTCTTCCTTGAAGCTGTTTTGCGGCAATAATTGTTGTTGCATTAGAAAATTTTGAAATATTTTCAAGCCCATATGTGTTGGTGGAATCTATTTCATCCAGGCGCACAATGTCAAGATTACTCAAATTGAATTTTGATTGCATAATAAAATAATTATATCATAGGTTATTATAGAAGAAATCATGGTTTAGCATCAAAAACAGACTCATAATTTTTTACTATTTCTACTAGTTCAAAATCATCCAAGGAATCAATGCCTTCCTTCTTAATTTGATCTATTATTGCCATTGCTTGATTAACTGATTGTTTAAAAGCTATTTTAGCATCAACATCTTGCCAAACACTTTTATAATAAGAAATTAAAACCTTCTTCTCATATGGCAACAGCTCTTCTCCGTTTTCTTCTTTAGCAATTATTAAACCTATATGCTTGTCACTTCGCGCTTCAATACTTAAAGCTTCTCTGACAGATGGGCATAGATGCCAAGCTATTTTCATTCGCAATGAAGACTCTCTGTCATTATTCAACTGAGCTTTCTTTGTCAGCTCAGAGTTCATTTCTTTACGAATAATCTGTTGTTCTTGTTCAAGCTTTTTCTCAAAGTCAAGCCTTAACCTGGTTTCTTCTAAAAATTCTTTATTCTTTTGATCATTGATATTTATATAGACCTTATCGCAATCGTCAGGAAATATAAATTCATTAATAATCTTCAAATCGTCATTTTGAAGCCAGAACCTAACTTCTTTTTGAGCAACGCCCATATTTTTTGCCAACTCATTAAGTTCAACTATTTCTTCATTTTTATCTCTTAATTGCTTTAAAACAAACTGGGTTTTGGAAATTGAAGAAGTATTGACATTTACCGAATATTTAATTTCATCATTTACAATTCGCTTTTCTACATCCCCGGGCAAATTACCATCCATAACCATTCTTGCAAGCATTTTGGTATTTCCAAAGCCAAGTTTAGACAAGTATGTTACTGGTACTTTTTCAGATTTATAATACGTTGCAGAAGGAACTGGTTTTGTTTTATGAATACAAACCAATTTCTCTTGATTTTTCGGATCTTTAGGATTAATCAATAAATTATCAAGCCCAAGACCAGGAATAAAAGAAACGCCTAAAGGTAAAATTTCTTGATTTTTAAGAAGCTTTCTAAATTCATCTTCTTTTATATTATTTGATATCATAAAATCCATTGCGGGAATGCACTTAGGTATTTCTTGCTTCAGCATTTCTAAAAATAATTTATTTTGCTCCACATTTATATCTACCAAATTCAGCTTGCTAATTGACTTATCATCAGGCTGTTCTGCCTTTATTGATCCGCCTTTTATCCACACTCTAGCAACATCTTGTGGCACATTGAGTTTTTCTGACAATTCAGGGAGACTTTTTATGTTTAGGCACTTATCAACAAGTGCCAATTTTTTAGACACACTAATTTCCGGATTGTACAAAAAAGCAGTATCTGGGTTAATTGCTTTTTGATCTTCAAATTTTTGTTTTAACTCATTTTGTCTATCAAGTTTTTGTTGTTTATATATGTTTCGTCTAAAGTCATAACTGCTGCCAAAAGAAACACTGTACGATAAATGATCTTCAAAAATAGGAGCAGAATGCAAACTAAGAACAGAGTTAAGTTCATTTTTTTTATTATTTACGTTATTAATGTTTATTGAGCTAATTTTCATACTAATACAAATGTGCATAAATAATAAAATAGCTGCTTTTAAATTCAAGATTTACAAATATTAATTTTTATAATTCATTTTTCCATCTTTTTATATGCCCATATTCATCTGCCTGATCTTTTTGTATAATTTTCTTGGTTTCATCATCCCACTTAACAGATTCCAATAATTCATCATAATGAGCAACGGCTTTTGACTCTACCCAAACTCCCATTTTACGAATTCCCTCTTCACCTTTTATTCTGGAATAAATTCCAAAAACAAAGCCAACAAGCTGCCAAAAGTACATTAATATACTGGGCTTAAAGCCAAACTCATACAACTTAACTTGAAAATCTTCTATATGCCCCATTTCATTTGCCATAGCAGCAATAAGTTCTTTATTTAGAACATCACTATTATTTTTACAAATCTGGAACCTATACACATTAGCCGCCAAATTTTCAAGATTATGAAAAGCAATTAACGCCTGGTGGATTTTATTTAACCGATCTTTTCTCATTCCTTTACCACGATTAACTTTAACGTTATCGTGAAGAACCTCTGGACGAATAATATCAATATTAAAACCATTAATTTCCATATATCCCCCAATAAACATAAACAAGCTTATTTTAACAATCAAACTCCAAAAATGTATTGCCCATGATGTTACTATATTTAAGAATATTATCCATAATTCGCCAAATAGAATAGGAAATAATAGCAAAATTTTATTTGTTGGTGTTTTTCGACATTAACAATTTATTAAAAGAGAGAAGAATATGACCCAAAACATCCGTATGATAAGTTCCATACAATATAATAAAGATAGTTATAAAAATCAAAAAAGAATGAGTTCTCAGACCATTTATTTCTCACTGGGCATTAAGCTACAATAACTACATATCCTTCTATGGGCTTGACATAAAGCCAGCTCAAAGACTAGAAAAATCTGATTATAAAACACCAGAATATATAAATGAAATTTCAAAAGCAAGAAGCTTATATGGAGATCAAGAAGTAATAGAATTAGGGATGGGTAATCCCGACATCCTTCCTCCAGAAGGCGCCAGGAAAACCCTTTAAAAAAACATAGAAGATTTATGGGCTCACCGATATAACTTCCCAAAAGGTGAATGGAGATTTAGAAAAGGAGTATCCGACTGGTTTAACAAAAGATTTGGAGTCGAACTAAACCCTAGCAGCGAAATTATAATGTCTGCCGGTGCATCTGATGGGGTAGACATGATTTTATCTGCTTACACTGAGAAGGGGATAAAATTCTGACTCCAAACCCTGGCTATACTGTATATAAAGATCTTATTGCGCGAAATGATTTAGAAGCTATACCATTAAATCTTGAAGAAAAGAATAATTACTTCCCAGACTTTGACAAAATTAAAGAACAAGATCTAAAAGGCGTCAAGGGAATGATATTGAACTATCCAAACAACCCTATGGGTGTTTTTGCAACAGAAGAAGACTACAAGAAAGCTGTTGAATTCGCAAAAAAACACAATCTTTTTATAATTCATGATTTTGACAATAGCGAAATTACTCACAGTGGCGAAAAACCAGTTGGAATTTTAAATGTAGATGGAGCAAAAGATGTTGCATTCGAAGTTCACACACTAAGTAAAGCACATAACATGCCTGGTATGAGGATTGGGTTTGTCGCCAGTAACAAATAATTTGTTGATAATTTATTAAAAGCAAAGCTTCTCACCAATAATAGTGTTTATACAGCAATTCAAGCTGCGGCTATAACAGCTCTTGAAGATAAAGAAAAGTACATAGACAAAGTAAACAATGAGCATAGATTAAGAAAAAATACAGCTATTAGCAGGTTAAAAGAACTTGGCAGTAACACAAACCCTTCAGAAGGAACTTATTATCTTTGGGTTAAAATTCCCGAAGGATTTACTTCCAACGATTTTTTTAAATATGTTTTACATAAAGCTCACGTTGCATTCACACCAGGCAACATATACGGGCAAAATGGAGATGACCATGTAAGAATAGTTATGTCCGCAAACACAGATGAAATAAATAGGGCATTTGACAAGATAAAAAAGGCCGGAATAAGGTTTGATGTGCCAAAATATGAACTTCCCGAAGAAATACAAGAAGAAATAGAAAAATACTCAAAAGGTGACATTTCCCTTAAACCAAAAACAATAAGGGACTTAGAAGAATATAAAGAAAAATTATACTCTAAACGAGAAATTTTAAAGAAAAAGCTTGAAGATAAACCTATGATTTCTGAACAATTTATGCCAAAACCAGAATCAATAGAAAAACTTCCTAGCAATATATTAAAAGACAGACAAAAAGTTTACCTTAAAAATACTAATTCTCTTAAAGTATGCTTGGGAGAAACCAGAGAAATTACCCCTTATAGCAGTGACAGCACATATGATAATTTAAGAAGTACTATAAAAAATACTTGGCTCAACAGCGGTTATAACGATGGAGAAGTTCTTCAATCATACAAAGATGGGAAATTTTATCCAGATGCAACGTATATAACGCTATCGGCAGACAGGAAATTACAGGGACTAGTAAATATTGAAATACAAGATAATGAATTTTGGGTAAGGGATCTAAACTCAGCTCCGTGGAATCAAGGAGAATCACCTCAACTAATGGGCGTGGGTTCAGCACTTATGGCAAGAGCAATGAGTTTATGTTTAGAAACAGGAAATAAAAACCTAAAATTAGCACCAAATAATGAAACTAGTTCAGAATTCTATAAAAAAATGGGCTTTGAGGAAAGTGGTATAAAAGAATTTGGAGGAATAGATTATATAATCTGGAATATTGATGAAGCTGGGATGAAAAAATATCTAGATGAATATGAGAGATTCCTGAGTAATTAAACAAATAAAAAATTGAACCCTTCTCACAAAAAGAGAAGGGTTTAAAATAAAATACTTTTAAGCTTATTGTATAATACTAATAGAAAAAGATAAAAACCAGCAAGGATAAAAATGCTTAATCAATTTTCAAGAACGGAATTAATATTTGGAAGTGAAGCCATGGAAAAGCTCCAAAATACAAGAATAGCAGTATTTGGAATAGGCGGGGTAGGAAGTTATACAGCAGAAGCATTAGCTAGAAGTGGCGTCCAAACATTAGATTTAATTGATGATGATAAAATTTGCATAACAAATATAAATAGACAACTGTTTGCAACCAGAAAAACAGTGGGTAAATACAAAGTAGATGTTGCCAAAGAAAGGCTGCAAGAAATCAATCCTAAAATATGTATAAATACTTTTAAAACATTTTATTTGCCAGAGACATCCGATCAGTTCGATTTTTCTCAATATGATTATATAGTAGATGCAATTGACACAGTAAAAGGCAAAATAGACTTAGTTCTCAAAGCAAAAGAAACAAATACACCAATAATAAGTGCAATGGGAGCTGGCAACAAAATTGACCCAACGGCGTTTAAAGTCAGCGATATTCACAAAACAAAAGTTTGCCCACTAGCAAGAGTTATGAGACAAGAATTAAAAAAAAGAAAAATTGATAAATTAAAAGTAGTATATTCAGAAGAAAAAGCAATGAAACCTATTGAAGACATGTCTGTCAGCTGCAAGACTCAATGCGTTTGTCCCCCAGGAACAGTAAGAAAGTGTACCCACAGGAATCAAATACCAGGCAGTAATGCTTTTGTTCCACCAATAGTTGGATTAATAATCGCTGGGGAAATCATAAAAGATATTACAAAAATCTCAAATGAAAACTAATAGGTTAATGATCAATTAATTGATACTGGTCCCTAAAACGACTGTATTCATCATAGTTTCTAAAATATGGAAAAGTGTTATCACATTTTTTAATAATATTTTTATCTACAGATTTTAAGATATCATTTATAATGCGTTTTTTATTTGCAAATAGTGTTGATCTAAAGTTATAAAGCAGTTTTTCATCATGGGTCAAAAACTTTTTATATATAAAAAAGTGCAAGTCTTTAAGATCATGTTTTGCAGAATATCTCAAAACATCAATAATTCCCTTAAAATGATCAGATAGTTTTTTGTTTGAAGAAAGCCAATTTTGATTTTGTCCTTCCCTATGAATATATGTTACTATGTCTGCTGCATAATAAATCTTAGCAGTATTCAAAGCCCTTAAAAACCAAGGTGGGTCTTGATACCTTCTATAATTAGGAAAATAAATGTTATTTTCTTTTATAAATTTTCTTTCATATATAAAACACCAATAGCCCCAACATATTTGATAATCTTTGAAGTGAGCAACTTGATTTTTAAATAAATTTTCATAATTTTTGAAAAACCAAAAGGGAGGCTCCAAACCAGATTTATTTTCAAATAAAGCTTTTCCTCCTACAATTTTAAGACCCGTTTTTTCTGCAATAGAATATAGGTTTTCCAAGACCAAAGGATCAGGATAATAATCATCCGAATCCATAAAAGCTATATACTCTCCTGTTGAGTGTTTTATTGCAAGATTTCTAGCTGATCCAGCACCTTTATTTTTTTGCCTCAATAATTTTATTCTGCAATCCGTCTCAATTACACGCTCAAAATATTTTTCAAGATTATCTGAAGTCCCATCTAACACACAAATGATTTCTATATCTATTAATGTTTGTGCCTGAATTGATTCAATAGCAACTTTTAAATGCGTCACATTTTCTTTGTATATAGGCACTATAATAGATATTTTTGGCATCTAATTCACTTAAAAAATTAACTACTTATCTAGTCTATACAATCTTGCCATCAAACTCAAGTCATTAAGCCCTTATTTTATTAGCCTTCTTATATTAACCGCAAAATAAGAACTATGATCTTTAACTTTTTTTACATTTAGGGAGTTCACAAAGTCATAATGTCTAGGGTGCTCAGGATCAATAATATCTAATGGTTCTCCCTCACAGCTTAATAAATTATCACCCCAGCTTATACAGCCCCAGAAAAGTGCACGAGCACTATATTTCTCAGCAAAATCAATAAACAAAGGTATCTCCTTGTAATTTTGGGAAGATACAACAAAAGCAAAAAAAAGATTTTTAACGAGCCCTTTTTCTTTCATTTCTTTAAGCCACTCAATATTCTCAATTACTTTAGAAAAGTTTCCATTTTTAACAATTTTATTATAAGTCTCTTCTGTAGCCGCATGAATTGAAACCATTACTCTTGATAATTTTTCAGTAATGCCAATTTCATCACAGTTGGCTTTATTACACAAAATCCCATTTGTTATAAGGTTGAATTTCAAACTTGGGTACATTTCTGCAGCAGACTTCATTAAAAGCCGAGTATTTCTACTGGCAAAAGGATCACAAGTAGTACTAAGCGTAAGTTCATCAGCACTTTTTAATATTGGCAAATATATTTCATCAATTTTTTTATTAAATAAAGGTAAATCATCATTACTAATTCTAGATATAGTTGAGCGGCACATAATGCAGTTGACATTACACTCTGCATCAGCACCAATACAGACCATTTTGGGGTAGGAATCCTGTCGGACTTTATTTTTTATGCCAATTGTTGGTATAAGGCGCAAATTATAATTTGAACGAGAAATGCAAAAAGGAACCTTACAAAAAGGATACTCTCCTTTTAATATTCTTTTCCTAATCTCCATAGCTGTTTTAGAGTTCCAGATTTCTTCAAAAGATTGCTTATTTAAGTCACCAATTTCGGCTTCCTTTGTCATCATACAATCAGGGCACAAAAAAACTCTTCCATCAGGATAAATGTAAACCTGAGAAAATGCACCTGGGCAAACAAATTTCTTCTTAAATATTTTACTTAAAAAACTCAAACTAAAAATACCTACTAACATTAATTATGTTAGCATTCGCCACATACGGAGTCAAATTAGAAAATAACTACTCAACTTGTAAATCTATTTTCAAAACAACAACTTATCTTGTATAATAGTGCCTACAGAACACACTCAATGGCAATAGTTATTGCCAGAATAGGATCAGATATGACACTACTAGATATATGCTTTAGTGCGGATGATAATTGTTCAGAACAGCTTGCGGTTTCAATAGCATCTATACTTGAAACCACTTATTCCGAGAACAAACACAATATATATATTTTAGATGGCGGAATTTCTGACAAAAATAAAACCAGAATAAAAAAATTGGTAAAAAATCACCATAGTAATATTGAATTTATTTCAGTAAATTCTAGCGATTTTGATACCTGCCCAATGTTGAAAGATGAAAATCCCAAGTATTCAAGTTACCACGTAACAAAACCCACCTATTTTAGATTTAAACTCCCCACATATTTACCATTAATTGAAAAAGTTTTATATCTGGATTGTGATATCATTGCAATGAATTCTTTATCTGACCTTTATAACACAGACATTCAAGACTATTATACAGCAATGATTCCTGACATTGATAGTAGTCAAGAAAGTGAAAGACTACAACTAGCAGAATATTTTAATGCCGGTGTAATGTTAATCAATTTAAAAAAATGGCGAGAAGAAAATATTCAGGATAAATTATTTGGATTTGCAAATGAGAATAGAAGTATAATCCTGTGGCAAGACCAAGATGTATTTAATTTAGTGTTTAAAAACAATATAAAGCCTCTTCCACACAAATGGAATTATCAAATTGATCATGATCAAAAACATAAACAAGTCTTACAAAAAGATACCGAAATTAACATTCTTCATTTCGCCGGCAGATTTAAACCCTGGCTAAACTATAATGGATGTAAAGACTTCGAAGCATATTACTACTATTTATACAAAATAAATTGGTTAGACAATATGCATAAATATAAGTCTGATTTTGTATCATATATTTTAAAACAAGAAATATATAAAGGAAAAATAGCAGAAGAAATAAATAAAATTTATGAACATATCGATAACAAAAAAGAAGAGTTATCCGAAGAAATAAACAAAATATATGCCTATATTAATTCAAAAAACAAAGATTTATTAGCAAACCTTGAAATCAAATCATCTGAAACTAATGATCGATATTTTAATGAGCAAAAAAAAGTATATGAATTTATTAATTCTCAATATAAAGATTTCCTAGGGCATTTTGAAATTAAATCTGCAGAAGCTGACAAAAAATACTTTGACGAGCAAAAAAAAGTATATGAATTTATTAACTCTCAATATAAAGATTTCTTGGGACATTTTGAAATTAAATCTGCAGAAGCTGACAAAAAATACTTCAGTGAGCAAGAGAAAATATATGAGTATGTTAATTATCAATATCAAGATTTACAAAATCTTTCAAATATGAAATTTTCTGATCTTGATAATACATACTACGGAGAACAAACAAAAATATATGAATATATTAATGAGCGCATTGGAGCAATTTCGCAACAATATGAATCAAAAATTGAAAATTATGAAAACAGATTAGGAACAATAATGCAGGAACTACAAGAATTAAAACAACAAACGAAAAAGCCCAAGTCTGAGTGACCTTTAATAAAAGAAAATCATATCTTAAATGACCTATACGGTACTTAAAAATTCAGTAAGTTTATACAAACAAGCTAACTCTTTTTTATCAATTCTAACTATATTTTCGATAACTTTCTCTCTGATCTCTTCCACAGTCGCAACGGTTTCAAAGTCAAAAAAGGCTTTCAGCTTAACATTTAAAACTGCCGCTATCTTTTCTAAAGTGAGCAAAGAAGGAAAGTGACGACCGCTTTCTATAGAACTGAGAGAACCTGTTTCTATCCCGATTAATTCAGCCAATTGCTCTTGCGTCAACTTATTTGATTTTCTGATTTCTTTAATTCTAGATCCTAAAAGTTTTTTATTTTCCATACATTCCCCTACAAATATATTATTACACTTTTTTGTATGTAGTAAGTATTTTTAATCCATAGAATCTCCTCAAACTGCGTAATTAAATCGTAGTAATATTTGATAAAATTGTAGTTTTGTGATAAAATCCGATTTAGAGACATAGTTTGCTGTTTGGAATATGTTTTAAAAGCGTAGGAGAAAATATTTTGGATTTAGTCAATGTTGCGCAAAACCAACACGGTCAAAGCTACTTGGGTTTTATTTTAGATAGCAAAGATTATGGCCTCCAAATATTAAAAGTAAATGAAATAATTGTACTTCCCAAAATAACACCACTACCAGAAAGCCCCTATTACCTGAAAGGGGTCATAGATTTAAGAGGACAAATAATTCCAATAATAGATTTGAGAAGTATATTAGGAATTAACCCTATAGAACACAACAATAAAGCCTGCGTAGTAATTGTAAAAATGGATGTTAAAAATTCAGAAAAACTCGTAGGCTTTATTGTAGATAGTGTTTCCGAGGTTTTTGACATAAGTATTGATAACATAGAAAAGCCACAGGATTTCGGCTTAGGACTTGATGATGATTTCTTATTTGGAATTGCAAAAACAAAAGAAAAACTAATAATGCTCCTAAACATAGACAATATTACAGAAACACATGATTTATTGTCGGCATAATATAAAATTTAGAGAATAGTTAAAAAGAGAGTGAGAGTAACATGGAAGGATTTAAAAATTTCAGTATTTCAAAAAAGCTATACGTTCTTGTAGCGCTTGCATCGTTTTTTATTTTATTAACAAGCGTAATTGGATATTCATTCAATGCGAAAACAATGCAAGCATTAGACAAAATCTATAGCAATAACCTAATGGCAATAGAGAATCTGGTATTTGCCAGGGCAAATGTAAACCAAATGTTAGCAAACACAGTAAACCTATTTGTAGAAACATCCCAAACATCTAAAATAGAATTACTGAACAACAGCAATGACCTAAAGACAGATACTACAAGAAGATTTGAAGAATATGAACAAACAGACCTTTCAGAACAATCAAAAATAGTTTTAAAGAGATACAGAGAAACAAGAAGTAGAGTGTGGGCAAAAATCAATCCCGCCATAGAACTAAGCAAACAAGGTCACAACAATGAAGCCTATAGATTATATAAATCGACCAGTTCTGACGTGATGCAATACAGACAAGATATTGACGACCTTATAAATATAGAAAAAACAAATGCTGATAGCCACTATAAAGAAAGTATAGAAGCAACTCAAATTGCAAATATTTTATTAATAATTATAGGAACTGCATCATTAATACTAATGGTAAGCTTAGGACTAGTAATAAGCAATGCAATAACAAAACCAATACAACAAGCAATTGGAGAACTAACAACAGGAAGTTCAGAAGTGTCTGCTGCTGCGGGGCAAGTAGAAGCAGCAAGTCAACAATTAGCTTCTGGCGCAGCGCAACAAGCTGCATCAATCCAAGAAACATCTTCCGCAATAGAACAAACCTCATCAATGGTTCAACAGAATAATGATAACACAAGACAAGCAGCCATCATGGCAAAAACAGCAAAAGATTCTGCACAAGAAAGTAATCGAGAAATGGATGCAATGATGGGCTCTATGGACGAGCTAACCAGGTCCAATAGCGAGATTGCAAAAATTATAAAAGTTATAGACGAAATAGCATTTCAAACAAATATTCTCTCCCTAAATGCCGCAGTGGAAGCAGCAAGAGCTGGAGATGCAGGAAAAGGGTTTGCTGTTGTTGCAGAAGAAGTAAGAAACTTAGCCCAAAGAAGTGCTCAGGCAGCAAAAGATACCGCAAACATAATCGAAAGCAACATTACCTTATTTGAAAATAGTGTAATTATTGCAAAAAATGTAAATGAGTCTCTTACAAAAATTGATGACGAGTCTAAGAAAGTTAGTGATTTACTTGAGGAAATATCAACAGCAACAGACGAACAGACAAGAGGTATTTCTGAAATAAACAGAGCAATACAACAAATGGAAGAAGTTTTACAATCAAATTCAAGCACCGCAGAAGAAAGCTCGGCGGCTGCTATAGAACTAACAAGTCAAGCAGAAAATGTCAGCCAGATTATTCAATCACTTGTAACCCTAGTTGAAGGAGTCAATACTCAAAATATTCAGTCATTGATGACAAACAAAACAACATTAATAGGATCCAACTCATCTCGCTATTAGAAATAGCAGAGCATTTAACTACTTAAGACAAGCAGATTTACAAATCTGTTCAAGAAGAGATATAATCTCTTCTTTTTTTTATCTACATATATTTTTCGAATTTAGTATTGCACCACTGAGCTAATTTACTATTTTTATATTTTATTTTTATATTTTATTTAAAAGGCACTATAAATTAAATGGACCATTTAGAAAATATTAGCAAATACAGCATAAGTATACTCAAAATATTTATATCGATTCTCATATTGGTATGGATATACTCTTTGTATCAGGCCTTTTTTGGTGATTTTGTATTTATTCGATTTAAAGAACTTGGTCCATTGACTAAAAACATGTCCGTTTATTATAAGGGGTTTGTAATAGGAAAGACAACAAGTGTTGGTCCAGACGAAGACTACAAAGCAAGTATGGTAAAAGTAAGACTAAACAATAAATATTCAAAACTTCCCAAAAACACCTTTGCTGTCGTAAAACAATTTCCTGGAGGTCAAGATTATCTTGAGTTTGTATACCCCGATAAACCGACTCTACAATTAATGAAAAAAGGAGATATTCTGGAAGGAATAACAAGTTATAGCTTAGAAAAATTCATGTATGGGCAATCCTCTGGAGCAAATGACATTGTTTCAAATAGCGTACTAAAAACTTTAGACAGTACAGAACTTACAAACCAGGAAATTCAAAGATTTTTCGCAACAGCATCAGACATTCTAAGTGAAAACAGAGAAACCATAAAACAAACAACAAGAAATACCGAAAAAATAACAGCTAATCTTGCAAAAGCAGCAGAAAATATAAAAATCACATCACAAAAGATAAATATTATAATTGATGAAAAAGAATTAAAAAACAGCACAAAAAACATAAATCAAAGCACAATGCATTTTAATAAGGCAGCAGAAAATATTCAAAATAGCACTGGAGACATAAACAAAGCAACTAAAAATATTGATAAAACAATCATTAAAGTAGATACAACCTTTTCAGAACTTCAATCTGCCTCGTCTAATATTAATAGAATAACCGAAGGTTTGTACAAAGTCCTTTGTAAGAGATTTGCCGGAATAAGACTTTTGTTTGGGAAACCAATATCAGAAGAAAATGGTTATAATAACTGCACAAAATAGTTCTTTCTCATACCGTATTTATTAATGGAAATATAGTTAAAATCTATTATTCTGATAAGAACAAAGGAAACTCAACACTATGTTAAAAAAAATATTATATATATTAATAACAACAGTAATATTTTCTGGATGTATAAATCAAGACAAAAAAGTTGACCAACTAAACACAATATTACAAAAGGATAAAATAATAGTAGGAACCTCTTTTGATTCTAAACCTTTCAGCTTTAAAGACAATGATGGAAAAATCAAGGGAGTAGAACCTGATTTAGCAAGAGAAATATCAAAAAGAATTCTAGGCAGCTCTACAAAAGTAGAATTCAAACATGTAGCTCCAAGGGAAAGAATAAAAGCAGTATCAACAGGGAATGTTGATATGATTATTTCCGCAATGACAATAACACCAAAAAGAAAAAACTATGTTTTATTCTCAAAACCATATTTCATTGCAGGTCAAGCAATATGTGTGAAAAAAAACAGCAACATCGATTCATACCATGACTTAAACAACAAAAATATAGTCGTAGTCCTTGGAACAACAGGAGAAAGCAATATCAGAAACTTGGCACCTAATGCCCTCATACAAGGTTACGTAAACAATTCTGATGCATTTAGTGCGTTTAAAAACCCGAATAATGATGCAATAAGCACTGATGATTCCATATTATACAGGCTTATAATGGAAAACCATAATTATAAACTATTGCCTCAAAGACTTAGTCGAGAACCTTATGGTATAGCCTTTAAAAAATCCAGAGAGGCTAAAACTTTCAAAAAAAAAGTTAACAAAATACTCAATGAAATGCAACTGGATGGTACATTAGAAAATATCAAAGATCGATGGAATATATCATAAAACACCCAAAATAGTTATGAAAAAATTCAATATATAGATTTTAGACCTTATGTATTGGGAATATTATTAATTTCTTTGCTGATTGCTTGTATCATTTTAGCATTATGATCACAATGATTAAGTAAGATATTCAAATTATTTTTTTGCACATATTCTACAAGCTCATAAAAAATATCAGTACTTTCAGCAAGCGTAAAAGCAGAACCTCTTTGCATATGACACATAATTTTGGAATTATGACAATAATTATCAGCTGTTTTAGAATTCAATATTGATAATTCAGCGATGTTTAGCTGACAAACCCCATAATCAATTAGTTTTTCAATCAAGTTATTTTCTGTTAAGCACCTGATTTCGGGAACAGCAGGAACTTCCACAGTAATTCTCTCTATATATTTTTTAGCAACTGGGATTTTCTCAATAATTTTATCGCCGAAATGAGTTGCTGCTAAATTAAACCTTATTTCAGCAATACCAACCTCTTTTAATTTAGCAAGATTATCCTCATTGAGCAAAATGCCGTTTGTATAAACCCATTGATACATATCCGGCCTGTATTCTTGCACATAAGATGCAATATTTAAAATTTTATCTAAGTATAAAAGTGGCTCTCCACCAGAATAGCTTATTCCATCGACTTTAGCACCAAGTGAATTTATTAGATATTTAAGCTCATATAAATTCCCAAAAGATGTCTGTAATTTCCCATCTAAAGCACTTCTATTAATTTCATCTTGAGGACAAAAAGAACAATCAGCATTGCAGTTATATCCGACAAAAATGCATAACCAGCTACCTTTTTTACAAGCAGCACAACCTTTGGATAGTTCTATTT
>JAEYQN010000110.1 GCA_023409995.1 Cyanobacteria bacterium OH_CBB_238
TAATTATAGCCTCTTGCTCTTCTTTTGCTATTTTATTATGGCTTGGTTTGCTAGTAACAAAAATGATTACAGAACCAGTAATAGTTGCAGTAAATGCCTTAAATGATAGCTCAGAACAGGTTGCCGCAGCTTCGGGGCAACTATCTGATGCCAGTCATATGCTAGCAGAAGGTAGTGCGGAACAAGCCTCTTCAATTCAAGAAACATCTGCAACAGTTGAAGAATCAGCGTCAATGGTGAGACAAACCAATGAAAATACACTGCAGGCAGACTCCTTGGCAAAAGCGACACGAAGCTCAGCTGAAAAGTGTGCAAACGAAATGGACGAAATGATAAGTTCTATGCACGAACTAAAAAAATCGAGCGATGAAATCTCAAAAATTATAAAAGTAATAGATGACATTGCTTTTCAAACTAACATCCTCGCCCTAAATGCAGCAGTTGAAGCAGCAAGAGCAGGAGATGCAGGGCTTGGTTTTGCAGTTGTAGCAGAGGAAGTCAGAAATCTTGCACAGAAGAGTGCAGATGCAGCAAAAAATACAGCTAAAATTATTGAAACAAATATTTCTTTATCATCACAAAGCGTTCTAATTTCTGAAAAAGTAAATTCTGGTCTTAATGACATAAATGAAGATGCCAGAAAAATGAATGAACTGTTGAGTGAAATAACTGTGGCAAGTCAAGAGCAAACCCAAGGAATATCTCAAATAAATCAGGCAATCTCACAGATGGAACAAGTAACTCAGTCAAATGCAAGTACAGCAGAAGAAAGTGCTGCTGCTGCAGATGCTTTGTCTAAACAAGCTGTTGGATTAAAAGGATTAGTTGATTCATTACATACACTTGTTTACGGAATGAATGGACAAAATCACAATACTTACCAACATCTGACCGTGAAAGCAAATCGAAAATGCTTACATTAAGTTCTTTTTAAATGCTTTATAGAAGACCTTCACAGAGAAGGAACCTTCCCAAAGATATTACTTCGCAATATTGTGACAGAGAATCTATAAAACATTTATTTTCGCAGAAACCTCCTGAAAGGTATATCCTTTCAGGTTTTTTTGCAAATGTCCAAGCATTAAATGCAATACCATTTATAAATTTAGCAATTGCTTCACTGGCTTTTCCTCCAGAAGCAATATCATCCATTATTTTTTCTAATCCAAAGATACCACAATTAACAACATATTTTTCAGTTGAGCTCTCCAAATCTTTTATATCAACATCATAGAACTTTATCAACATTTCTATAGTAGCTCCAGTACTGCTAGAACAGCTATTATTCCAGTCCAAATCTTTAAAAACGTTGTTTGTAAAATTAACCCATTTTGAATCTCTACTGCCAAGGTCCAGTATGATTGAATTTTCTTCCTTGTATCTATTAAATCCTTGAACTAAAGCAATAATTTCATTTTCGTAATCTTTTTCTGATCTAATAAGGTTTCTTGACATGTGCCCAGTAGCTTTATCAAATTTAAAATCAATATTTTTTAACTCTGAAGAAGGTATGACATAATATAGATAGCCATCGTTTTCTTTTACAAGGCAATCCGCATATTTGCTCATATAATTTGAGCTATTATGTTCTATTATTTTTGCCCAGGTTGTCCCTGCATCCAATACTATTTTTATCATCTTAGTCTCAAAAATGCTTCTATTTTTGCTCTTGTAGAATTTGTAACATTATCATCTATATCTATGTAAAGTCCATTATACTTATCTGCTAAATACTTTGCCAACTGCGCCTTTGCACAAAAAGCCTGAGAATAAAAAACGGTAGGAACATTTTTATCTATGTGCATTTCAAGCTCAAGATTAGCTGGAGTTGCAGCCTCAACACATCTTGTCCAACCATATAAGTGGGTATCATCCGGAAAAAGCTCCAGAATGGATAAATCATTTGGAGGTACACCCCAAAAGCCAAACCGAGGACTAACTTGATTTAATGAAGAATCAATAGGTTGAATTATTGCGGATGTTATTAATTCAACTTTTTGTCTTAAAGGAAGACTTGATGTAGAAATCATAATCTTTTTTTTATATGTATTTTCTTCAAATATAGAAGTAACAATTTCAAACCCAAGATCTTTTAATAGTTCTGAGGCAAACCATCCACTATCACATTTATCTTTGCCAATGGGTGCAAGGATGACTTTAATTTTATCTTTCAAAAATAAAGCATTGTTAATAATATTTTTAATTATTTTACAATATGCATCAGGAAGAACTTTTTTATCCGGGTATCCAAAATCAATATCAAGATCAATCCAACTTGTAAAAGGATACAACTTTTTGTATCTTTCTATCAATTCAGGATGTGGATAACCCCAAAATCCAATAATTTCTTTTAAATCACTTTTACTCATACTGTTAATTATAATATAAATGATGAATTTATTTTGCAATCCTAGTATAATTTCTATTATAAGTACAGGATTATAGATGAAAAAATATACAGAAACTCAATTAGATTCCCAAACAATATTTGAAGGTAGAGTCTTCACCGTGACAAAAGATAATGTGGAACTAAGCAATGGTCTATTAAGAACCAGAGAAGTTGTACATCACAATGGTGGTGTTGTTATTCTTGCCGAAAAAGAAGATAAAATCTTATTAGTAAAACAATACAGATACCCCACTAAAGAAGCGCTATATGAACTTCCTGCGGGGAAACTCGATAAAGCTGGAGAATCAATTATTGATGCAGCAAAAAGGGAACTTTTAGAAGAAACGGGACATAAAGCTTCTGATTGGAAATCACTGGGGTTTATTTGGCCAACACCAGGTTTTTGTAATGAAAAATTGCACTTATTTTTTGCACAAAATTTAAAATTTTATGAACCAAATCCAGAAGAAGGTGAAATAATAGATTTCTATGAAATAGAAAAACACAAAGTTTTTACTATGATAAAGACAGGTGAAATCAACGATTCAAAAACAATATGCGCAATAATGAGGGCCTATTGCGTATGATAAAAATGTTGGTTGTAGACATTGATGGAACAATACTAACTGATAAAAGAGGTATTTCAAAAGATTTAAAAAATCATGTAAAAGAATTGATAGCTAACGATATAAAAGTTGTAATAGCAACAGGAAGAATGCATCAGTCAGCGGCCAGAGTGGCACAAGATTTAGGAACTAACTCTCCTGTTATTTCTTATCAAGGTGGATTAATCAGAGATGAAAAAGATAATATTCTTTTATGTCATTATTTTGAAGAATCTCTTGCCCGAGAAATCATTTGCACTTTGAGAGAGCAATCGTTTCACATAAATATTTATATAGATGATAATTTAATTGCAGAATGCGACTCTAAATATATTCAAGACTATGCAAACGGTAAATTTATAGATTATAAGATAGTAGAAAACCTAGATAATCTTACATTTACATACTTAAATAAAGTATTGGCAATAGATTATGACACCCAAAGAATTGATAATCTTGTCTCTACACTATCAAAAAAATATGAGGATAAATTATATATAGTAAAATCAACTCCACACTTTTGTGAATTTTCTAACCCAGAAGCCACAAAAGGGAATGCTATAAAATTCTTAGCAAACAAATGGGGAATAAAGCAAGAAGAAATAATGGCAATAGGCGATCAAGATAACGACATAGAAATGTTAAAAGCAGCTGGGGTAAAAGTTGCAATGGGTAATGCTACAGAAAATTTAAAAGAAATAGCAACATATATAACAAAAACGGTAGATGAAGACGGAGTTGTCCACGCAATCAACAAATTTATTGGGATAAAGGTGTAACATGGATTATAGAATAGGTCAGGGTTTTGATTTACACAGACTAGAAGAGGGACTAAAATTGATAATTGGTGGAGTCGAAATTAACCACCACAAAGGGTTACTTGGTCATTCTGATGCTGATGTATTAGCACATTCTATAACGGATGCATTATTGGGAGCACTTGCTCTTGGTGACATTGGAACTCATTTCCCTGATACAGACCCTGAATATAAAGGTGCTGACAGCATTTTACTTTTACAACATGCCTACGAACTCGTTAAAAAGCAAGGTTACCTAATTAACAATTTAGATAACACAATTCAAGCACAAGATCCTAAAATGAAACCTTACATACCTTTAATTCAGGAAAAATTAGCCTCTGCACTTAACATAAATAAATCGCAAGTTTCTATAAAAGCCAAAACAATGGAAGGATTAGATTCAGTCGGAGAAAAAAAAGCTATATCAGTTCACAGTATTGTTCTACTAAAAAAAATACAAAATAGTCTTTCTTAACATTAATTAAATAGTTGGCAATTTATTTTTATGTTTGATTTTGGATAGTGTAAATAATAGAATTAAGGATCAAACAAAATTTTCGCCAGCATTAATACTGAATTAATTAATACATACACACAACATGATAAAAGCAAGAGTGCAGCTAAGTGTAATTTTCAAATACACAACAAGCAAAATATGACTGCAGATTCTTTTAATCGTCAATTGAGTGCACAACCCAAATCAA
This sequence comes from Cyanobacteria bacterium OH_CBB_238, assembly GCA_023409995.1. Classification (GTDB taxonomy): domain Bacteria; phylum Cyanobacteriota; class Vampirovibrionia; order Gastranaerophilales; family Gastranaerophilaceae; genus JAEYQN01. The sequence goes on from JAEYQN010000110.1 coordinate 4,499, forward strand.
TTTCGTTTTATGGAAATATATTTAACCCAAATAACATTAATAAGCTATCCAAAAAAGCCCTTAATGGTATTGGTTCTGAAATAAGTAAAGATGCTCATCAAACAGAACTACAAAGAATAAGAACATTCGAACCTGGCAAAATTAGAAGAAAAAATAAGTTATCCTCTGAAAATCTCATGAAAATTATAGATGATGAACTGATGATAACTGAACCTAACGACATTTCTAAAATATTACACTCATTTAATAGTGAAGATAGAGAACTTGCAACAACAATAATGCAAAGATTAACACAATTTGGCAATATGCAGAGCTTAAATGTTATTGTAGAAAAAGCACAAAAATTGAAGCATGGGCTTCTCTACTCAGATAATAATGTGTCATTACCATCAACATTGGCCTACCTAAGCAAAAAAGGAAATTTCCAAGATGTTCAATTTGATGCATTTTTTAATACAGTAATATTAGACGCCGAAATCTTGCATAAAATGAAAACCAACCCCAAATTCTTATCTAGCTTAAAACAAAGACAAAGTCAGTATATTTATCCAGAAGGTTGGATAAATGGAATAAACCCTTTTAATCAGAACGAAGATATCCAAAAAGTAACTAATAACGTATTAATAAATACAAAACAATTATTAAATGAAGATGTTAATATTGAAAAACATGAAGCTATAAGTAGAGCAATAAACAAACAGGTAGTTGAAGAAATGACTTCACTTGGGCTTTTGGGAGACTTAAAAATAGCACAAAACACAGATGCGCTTCAGAATAAAGCAACAGCAGAACAAATAGCGGCTCAGCTAATGCCCAACAAAGTTAAAACAGAAGATGTTAATAAAATACTTGAGCAACTTCCAACAGAATACCGACAAATAGCGTTAGAAAATTTATGCCAAAATATAAAAATATACAGTCCCAAAAAACTTGCATTAAAACTAACTAATCTCCATAAACAAATCTGTCCAGATAGCAATCTTGATGGAGTTTATTTTGTAACATCTAAAATTTATAAAAGCTATAGTTTTATGACGCTTAATTATAAAATAGCAAACAAGATTCCTTCAGATCACTTAATAACGCACCAAGATATTACAAAAATCAAAGATGCAAAGAAGCTTGTAATAATAGATGACTTAGCTGGTTCTGGAGAAAGTTTAGAAGATGAATATGCATTAATAAAAGAACGTAGCAATTGTGATATTATTCTTGCTCCCTTAGTTGCAACAGATAAAGCAATAGAGAAATTTAGGCAATTGGCAGTCAAAGATCCCAAAGTATCCCTTGTGTGTGAAGAAGAATTAGTATCTTTTAAAAACCAAAAATATTTTAACTCTCTTTCAGAAACTGACCAAATGAAATTTTTAAAACTATTACAAAGCACAGGGTGTGAGCAAAACGGACTTAATATTTCCTTTGCTCATATGGCTCCAGATAATAATAATGCATTTTTTGCTAATATGCTTGCAAAAGCATTCACCTTTAACGCTAAAGGATCAAAAAATTGTTCAAATTTTCACATTGAAGAACTATATAAACCGCTACCAACCCATAAAATGGATATTGCTAAATTGTTTTTAAGCTAAAAATTAAAAGCTTACTTTAAAAGTAAGCTTTTAATTTTATTATATTTTTAATGAATTTATCAACTCTTCTACCGCATTTTGCTGAACACTTAATTCATCAATTCTTGACTTTGTTTGTTCTATTAACTCAGCAGGTGCATTTGAAACAAATTTCTCATTACTCATTCTACCCTCTAGACTTCTTTTTTCGTTGAGGACTTTGTCAAGTTTTTTATTTTGTCTGGATATTTCTGCATCTAGATCAATTAAACCTGCGAGTGGGATTATAATCTTAGAATTTCCAACGACTGTCGAAGCAGACTGCTTCAAAACAATTTCAGATTCTGCTATATAACTAATTTCTTCCACTTTAGCAAGTCTTTTTATGTAGGCTTCAACTTTTTTGAAAATTTCTTTTTCATCATCTGAAGCAATAACTTTAATATCAACCTTGGTAGAAACGGGAATATTAAAACTCTGCCTTACGTTTCTTAAAGACTTAATTGTCTCAAAAACCAATTCCATTTGTATATTTTCGTCCCTAAATTCAAGTGAAGATTGATATGTAGGGAATTGTGATCTCATTATTGTTTGTGATTCATCTTCAATAGGAAGTAGTTGCCAAATAGATTCTGTTATGTGGGGCATTATTGGATGTAATAACCTAAGTGTTTGATCGAGAACATATCGCAATACCCTTTGAGTATTTGCTTTTAAGTTTTCATCCTGAATCTGTACTTTTGCAATTTCAACATACCAGTCACAATAAGAATTCCAGAAGAAATCGTATAAAATATGAGCTGTTTCACCAATTCTATAGCTCTGGATATTTTCATTTGTTTCTTTGACTGTATCATTTAATTTGTTTAATATCCATTTATCAGCAAGTGTCAATTTAGCAAAATCAATAGGGTTGCTATCTACGCCATCAATGTTCATTAAAACAAATCTCGAAGCATTCCAAATTTTATTTGCAAAATTTCTTCCGTACTCAAATTTTTCATCACTTACTTTAATATCTTGTCCGCCATATGTACATAAAGAGGTAAGTGTGTACCTTAAAGCATCACAGCCATATTTATCAATAATTCCTACAGGATCAATTGTATTTCCCCTTGATTTAGACATTTTTTGACCAAATTCATCCCTAATTAATCCATGTATATATACAGTTGAAAATGGCGCCTTGTCAGTAAATTCATACCCCATGGTAATCATTCTGGCAACCCAAAAGAAAATTATGTCAAAACCTGTAACTAAGGTAGAAGTAGGATAAAACTTCTTAAAATCAGCCGACTCAGTATTTGGCCACCCCATAGTAGAAAAAGGCCATAGACCAGAAGAAAACCACGTATCTAAAACATCAGAGTCTTGAGTATAATTATTTGGATCAGGATTTTCTTTTGCAACAACCATTTCACCAGTTTCATTATGGTAGTATGCAGGTATTTGATGCCCCCACCATAGTTGACGAGATATACACCAATCCCTGATATTAGTCATCCATCCAAGATAATTCTTAGTCCACCTTTCGGGGATAAATTTAATTTCCCCACTATCTATGCATTCAATTGCCTTTTTAGCAAGAGGCTCCATTCTTACAAACCATTGCTCTGAAAGTAATGGTTCAATTGTTGTATTACAGCGCTGGCATTTACCAACATTATGTTCATGATCTTGAATTCTAACTAAAGAACCCTTGTATTCAAGAAGACCAACTGTTTTTTGTCTGGCTTCATACCTGTCTAAACCTTGAATTTCAGGTAAAACCTCAGCACAAGCTTTCATCTTACCTTCACCATCAATTACCCATATAGGCTTTAACCCATGGCGTTTTCCTATTTCATAATCATTGGGATCATGTGCAGGAGTGATCTTTAAAGCACCTGTACCAAAACCTTTTTCAACATATTCATCAGCAATAATTGGAATTTCTCGACCAGTCAAAGGAATACAAACCATTTTACCTATTAAATCTTTATATTTATAATCTTTAGGATTTACAGCAACTGCCACATCTCCATATATTGTTTCAGGTCTTGTAGTAGCAACAACAATTGCGCCCGGTTCGTCTTTCAATGGATAACTAATTTCCCATAAATGTCCAGCTTCTGTCTCGTATTCAGTTTCAATATCAGATATAGCACTTTGACAACGTGGACACCAATTTACAATGTAAGCTCCCTTATAAATAAGATCTTTTTCGTACAATTTTACAAAAACTTCTTTAACTGCTTCAGAGCAACCTTCGTCTAAAGTGAAGCGCTCTCTTGAACGATCAAAAGATGCACCTAATCTCTTGAATTGGTTTAAAATTGCACTTTTATGTTCATTTGCCCAGCTCCAAGTTTCTTCTAAGAACTTATCTCTACCCAAATCATGTCTTGATTTACCTTGCTCTCTTAGCTTTTTTTCAACAACATTTTGAGTTGCAATACCAGCATGGTCAGTACCCGGCATCCAAAGGGTTTCATACCCTGACATTCTATGATAGCGAATTAAAATATCTTGTAATGTTCCATCTAAAGCGTGTCCCATATGAAGAACACCTGTTACATTGGGCGGAGGAATGACTATTGAATATGGTGTTTTATGTGAACTGCTATCAGCCTTAAAACACTCATTTTCTTCCCAAAATTTGTATATATCCTCTTCGGTCTGCTTTGCTTCATAAACAGTTGGTAATTCTTTTATATCGCTAAATGCCATAACTCTCGCCGCCTTGCTATTTTAAATTTTTACTTTAATAATGATTCACCCGTCATTTCAACAGGTTTGTCTATTCCTAAAAGTTGAAGTATTGTCGGTGCAACATCACAAAGAGCACCTGAGTCTTTTATATTAAGATGTTTATCCGCATTTATAACTATAAAAGGAACTTTATTTGTTGTATGTGCGGTAAATGGAGCGTGGGTTACAGGATCTTCCATACATTCAGCGTTACCGTGATCCGCCGTAAGCAACATAACAACACCATTTTCCTTTGCTTTTTCTGCAATTTTTCCAACACATTCATCCACAGTTTCTACAGCCTTAACAGCCGCATCCATAACACCAGTGTGTCCAACCATATCTGGATTTGCAAAATTTACCAAAATAAATCCATAGTCTTGATCATCTAATGCATTTAAAACTTTTTCACAAACCTCTGGAGCACTCATCTCTGGTTGTAAATCGTATGTGGCAACTTTTGGTGATGAAACAAGAACTCTGGTTTCATCCTTAAATGCAGCTTCTTCTCCACCATTAAAGAAAAACGTAACGTGAGCATATTTTTCAGTTTCTGCTGTTCTAAATTGCTTTACTCCTTTATTCGCAAGAACCTCTCCCAGAATATTAGTTAATCTTTGTGGTTCAAAAGCAACTGGGAATGGGAAAGTTTCATCATATTGTGTAAAGCAGACATAGTAAATATTTTTTCTTACAGCTTTTCTTTCAAATCCATCAAAAGATTCAAAATTAATTGCTTTTGATATCTCTCTAGCTCTATCTGGTCTGAAGTTAAAGAAAATAACAGAGTCGTTGTCATTAATTCTTGTTTCAGAAGCACCAATTGCTGTAGGAACAACAAATTCATCGTTTTTATCGTCTTTATATGAGTTTAATATTGCTTCATTTGAAGTTTTAGCACAATACCCCTCTCCAAGAAGTAGACAGTTGTAAGCTTTTTCAACACGATCCCACCTATTATCTCTATCCATTGCATAATATCTGCCTATTATTGAAGCAATTGGAGGAAGACCAACAGACGAAAGTTTAGCCTCAAGTTGTTTAAGATAATTCACAGCACTTTGTGGAGGTGTATCTCTTCCATCAAGGAATGCGTGTATATATACTTTTTCTAAACCTTCCTTTTTTGCTAAATCTATCAAAGCAAAAAGGTGCTCTAATGAACTATGTACACCACCATCAGAGACAAGTCCCATAAGGTGAAGAGATGAATTGTTAGCTTTAGCATGCTTAACTGCAGCAAGTAATTTTTCATTATCGAAAAATGTTTTTTCTTTTATGGATTTATTTATCCTTGTTAACTCTTGGTAAACAATTCTTCCTGCACCAAGATTCAAGTGACCAACCTCAGAATTACCCATTTGACCTTCAGGCAATCCTACATGTTCGCCATCCGCAAAAATTGTTGTATATTTCTCTCCGGCTTTTAACTTATCAAAGTTAGGTGTATATGCTTCCTTTGTGGCATCTTTAGAACAATAATCGCCAACGCCCCAACCATCCATTATGCATAATAAAACTCTGTTTCCCATAATTATTCTCCGTTAATTATATTCTTTATATTAATATTATCGCTTATAAAGAAAAAACTTAAAGACCTATTTTAAAGCATTTTTGTATGTTGTTTGTTTTATTCTCAAAATATAATATTATATAATTTATGAGCTCAAAAGTTAAAGTTTCAATAATTATTCCTGTATACAACACTGCCAAGTACCTTGAACAATGTTTGAACAGTGTAGTCAGTCAGACACTAAAAGACATAGAAATAATTTGTGTGGACGACGGTTCTACAGATAATTCATCAACAATACTAAACACATATGCAGAGAATGATAATAGAATAAAAATTATTACACAATTAAATAAAGGCCAATCTGCTGCAAGAAATAGAGGAATCATAGAAGCCTCAGGAGAATATGTTGGATTTGTAGATTCTGATGATTACGTACATACCCAAATGTATGAAAAACTATATGCAAATGCTTCAAGTTTTGACTCAACCATAACTATGTGCTCTATAAATATACACAATGAAAAAACAAACAAGGTTTCTCAAAATGATCCTTACATGACACTTGATTTATTTCCTGAAAAATTCGAAAATTGCACATTTTCTTTTAAAGATACAAAAAACTTTCTATTTAGGATATGTGTTACTCCCTGGAATAAAATATACAAAACTAAGTTTCTAAAGAGCAATAATATATTTTTTCCTGAAAATATTAACTTTGAAGATAATGTTTTTTTCTATGAATCTTTTATGCAAGCTGATAAAGTTTCTTTGATAAAAGAGCCTCTTATCTTTTACAGAAGGGAATCAGAAACATCTTATACATTTGGCTCAGATGAAAGTAAAAAACTGGATTTTTTCAAAGTATTCGATAAAATTAATAATTTCTTAATTGCTAATGGATTATATCATCATTTTCAAGACTACTTTGAAGCCCATAAACAAAAAACATTAATTTATTGGTACAAAAAATTAACACAGGAAAATGTAATTACTACTTTTTCACAAGAGTTCAAAAAAATATATGGCGCATGTCCTGAAAGCTTTTATGAAAATATTACAAATAAATAGGTTTACTTTGAAAAGAACTTAAGTATCTTTTCAAGAAACCCTTCATCCTCTCCAACGCTTTCATTAGACATTGAGTCAAGTTTTGATTTAAGAGCAGCAGTTTCTGGCGTAACTGGTGCCTTATCTAGATATTTATTATAAAACTCTTTAGCTAGCACATTGTTCTTTATCTTTTCGTAAGATTTTCCTAGCTTTAACAATACCTCATATTTGCTTCTATTATTTCCAACAAGCTGTTCATAATAAGCTATAGCATTTCTATATTCCTGCATTTCATAATAAAAATCACCCAGTTTTTCCAAGGCAGTATAATTTGTAGGCTCTGCTTCAAGAAGCTTTTCATAAAACTCCATCAAGGAAGTAGTATTATTTAAGTTTTCATTTAATCTAATAATTTCCTTTATTATGTCTGCATCTTTGTTGTCAAAATTATGTGCAAGCATATATTCACTAAGGGCCATATCGGAATCATTTTTTAAAGAATAATATTTTCCCCAATATTTATGAGCTGCCAACAAGTTAGACTTTTCTTCTTCAATTAATGCTAACATTTGGTATACTAATGGGCTTAGTGGTTCTTTTTCCTTGTATTGTTCTATAAAAGATTCACAATTATCAAAATCTTTTTTATTAAAATAATATTCAGCCATCAACAATAAATATTCAACACTTGTCTGATCTTCAGTATTTTCTAAAATTTTGATTGCTTTTTCATTTTCATTTTGCATCAAATATATTTTTGCTTTTGTTTGATCAGAAGAAGTATATTTCAAAGCTTCATCCAATTGATTAGTTTCTATCAAACACTTTGCAAGAAATTCTTTGAGCATACTTTCATCAGGAAAATATTCAATACCTCTTTTTAGAACATTTATTGCCGCATGCTTATCATCTATAGCACATAATTCTGCTAACTTTAAAACAATAGCTAAATCATGCCTATGATCCAATATTTTGTAGTATTCATCTATTGCTTTATTGACTTTATGCAAAGCCTCATACGACTTTGCCATAAGAATTCTTGCATCTATAATTTCATTTTCTTCTGACGTGTTATCTACAGCCTTTTTATAATCTGAGACAGCTTGTCCAAGATTACCCTGCATGACTTTTACTTTTGCACGAGTTAAGTAATATTTGTATTTATTAATATGCAAATATTTATCTTGAAGTTCAGAATATGCAACAAGATTTTCAGGATCAATTTCACTCAATTTTTCCCAAAGAGATAGCGCTTCTTGCTCTTTTTCCAATGTTTGTGCGCACATAGCCAATTTCTCTATTAGTTCCGGATCATTAGGCGTATTAGTATATGCCTCTGATAGCAGCACATAAGCCTTCTCATAATCGTCGTTGTCAATAAGTTCTTGAGCCTGATTTATCATTATTTGCAACTTCATTAATAACCTCTTTTCTGATAGTAATTCATATTATACAACATGAAAAAAAATTCACCTTAGTAGCCTGGTGATTGCTTTGTTTAATAAAAATAGCCCTATTGAGTCATGCAGCATACACAACTTAAATAAGCAGTTATAACAATGGTTACAACTGCACAACACACGCGTTAATACTTCTTTTAAAGGAAAATATAGGTTCAGAAATAGAATTATTCATAATTATGTATGATTTACGAAACAGCTTTGGTTGCTAGAATACATCTATACTCCTTAGAAGACGACGATACACATATCCCTAATCTATAGCTATGAACCCCTAAAAGTCATAGCTTTTTTCTATTAAACTACTACTTTTTACAAATTTTGTTAATTTTTTGATAAATTTTATATATTTTTGAGTTGTTTTAGTAAATTTTAAATAAAAATGTAACTTTTTTGTTAATTTTTGTAAAAGAACTAGCACAATAAAATATTTACGGTGTTTAATTGAATTGCATTCTAATTATAAAAGGGAATTTTTCTGCTTTCCCAAAATATTAGGTATGAAAACTAATTAGCTAGACTGTTTATTATTTTCAAATAAGGAGAAATTATGATTCAAAGTATTCAAGGCAATTCATTATACATTAATAATATGAATATAGCCCACAAACAAAATGCAACATCCCCAATCTCAAATTCAAATGTAGTTCCCTTCAAAAAAGCGGAAATCTCTGGTGATAAATTAGCACTTGCATTAAGAGCTCAAGCAGCTATACCTTTTGCTCATACAGTATCTTTTGGTAGATCATTATTTGACAAGTTTGCAGATGCTACTGCTCAAATTTCGGTTTGCAAGGATGAGAAAAATGGCCGTAGTGGTGAAGCAGTCGGAACAAAAACAAACGTAAACAACATAATTGAGGAATTTGCTCCTGAACTAAAAAAAGCAGGTAATGCAATGAAAGAAACTATCCATTTGGCAAAAGATGCTGAAGCAAGAACTCAAATAAAAAAACTGGATGATAAAAATATCTTATTTGAAATGGCAGTTAGAAAACCCGGAACTGATCCCTTGAACTATTCAGAAAAAGACTATAACCATAGAATCGCTGTCATAATGAATCCAGAAGAAATTGCTGACGAAGATGTTTCAATTTTAACTACAAAAGGAAAGCCTATGGCTGTAGTCGAGGATGGAAAAAATATTCTCTTAACAGCAGCTGGTAAACTTGCCAGAAAAGACGATGGGTTAAAGGTCATCGGAAAGAAAACAGGAAGAGACTTTACTCCATTTGTTCCTAAAAACGTACCTGTGGTTCAAAAATTAGCACCAACAGCATCGATTGGCAAAGGTGCAAGACTTATTATTGGAATGGAAGATGGTAGGTTTAACCCTGAAATAGTAAACAGTATGGTTGAATTTGAAGATAAATTAAAATCTGGCGAAATTGTTCTTCCGCAATTTGTTGGACGCAAAGGTGCAGAAAAAGTCCAAATAGGAATGCTAGCTGGTGGCTTTGGTTCTAGAGCAGAGTATGCAAATGCCGCTGCCGGAGCTATATATAATAATGAAGAAAATGGTGCTCAATCAACAAAAGGCGTATTTAGAATTCCAACAGGGTTAACACCCATGGAAACAACGCTTATAAGCTTACATATGGCGGGCTTAATAGATTGTTCAGCTAAAAACTTTGGTATAGGTAAAAACATCTTCTTCTATCAAAATAAAAGTGGAGTAAATAAAGGTAATGGTGGTTTCACTATTGATATGTACAAAAAAACAATTAAACCAAAAGAAAATAGTGAGTTCATCTTCCCTAACGACTCAATTTCAAGAATGCCAATTGCAATAGGTAAAGTCACAGATATTATGAACGAAGGCAACAC
>JAEYQN010000113.1 GCA_023409995.1 Cyanobacteria bacterium OH_CBB_238
GCATTATTCTTTTTAAAAGGATGGCAAAAGACAAATTATTCTATACTAGATGTGCATACAGACAGAACTAGACATGCCCTTTTGGAAGACTTATATAGAAGGCGTAAATTAAATAGAGGACCGAAAGTTGTTGCTATTGGCGGCGGAACCGGACTCTCTACAATGCTTAAAGGGATTAAAAATATAACTAATAATATTACCGCAGTTGTTACAGTTGGTGATGATGGCGGAAGTTCTGGGCGTTTAAGAGAAGAAATGGGTGTTTTGCCTCCTGGTGATATTAGGAATTGTATTGCTGCATTGGCTGATGATGAAGACTTGGTTACTAAACTGTTTCAATATAGATTTAAAACAGGAGAAGGTCTAGAAGGACACAGTTTTGGCAATCTTTTCTTAACCGCTATGTGTGCAATTACAGGTGATATGTTTAGAGCAGTAATCGAGTCTTCAAAGGTATTGTCTATTAGAGGGCGAGTCCTTCCTTCTACATTGGATGACATGAGGCTTGTTGCAGAAATGGAAGATGGGACAATAATAAAAGGTGAGTCAAATATTCCTGAGTCTGGTAAAAAAATAAAGAGGTTGTTTACTGAGCCTGAAAATTGCAAACCTTTGGATGATGTTATACTTGCTATAAATGATGCTGATTTAATTATTTTGGGACCTGGCAGTTTATACACGAGCATAATACCTAATATATTAATTAAAGACATTTCTACAGCAGTTGCTAATTCTAAAGCGAAAAAAATATATGTGTGTAATATTATGACACAACCTGGTGAAACTGATGAATTTTCTGTTTATGACCATATAAAAACTATACTAAATCATGCAGATAACAAAAAAATTATAGATACAGTTTTGGTAAATGATTATTTACCTGATGAAGTAGTTGATGCTTATAAACAATTTAATTCAATCCCTGTTGTTGTTGATAAAGAAAATGTCAAAAAGCTTGGCATTAAAATTGTAAGAAGAAGATTGATTTCTGACAATAAAAACAATCTAGTTAGGCATAGTCCTACAAGGCTTGCTAGGGCTATTTATTATTGGTTTAAAAAGGGTGATAAAGCGGAAGAATAGTTATGACTACAAATATAAATACAAAACCTGTTACTGTGCGTACAGTACAAAAATTAAAAGAAAAAAAAGAAAAAATATCAATGTTGACGGCATATGACTACTCGACGGCAAAATATTTAGATAATGCAGGAGTTGAAACAATATTAGTCGGAGATTCTTTAGGAATGACTATGCTTGGATATGAAAATACTTTGCAGGTTACGATAGATGACATGAAAATATTTACTGCTGCTGTTGCTAGAGGTGCCAAACGAGCTTTAGTCATCTCAGATATGCCTTTTTTGAGTTATCACATCTCAAAAGAATCAGCAATTACAAATGCTGGAGAATTGATAAGAGCAGGTGCGCAGGCAGTGAAACTTGAAGGTGCTAGTGACTTCATAGTTGACATAGTTAAACATATGACAAGTTGTGGAATATCAGTAGTAGGACACTTAGGTTTTACACCTCAGTATATTAACTCAATCGGAGGATACTTTGTGCAAGGAAAAAGCTATGAAAATAGCTTGAAATTATTGGAGGATGCTAAAAAGTTGCAAGCAGCAGGTGCGTTTGCAATAGTTTTGGAAATGATTCCAGAAGAAATTGCAAAAGTTATAAGTGAGGAGTTAGCAATTCCAATAATTGGTATTGGCGCAGGAAGATATTGTGATGGACAAGTCCTTGTTGTTGATGATCTAATTGGCAAATATTCTGACTTTACACCAAAGTTTGCAAAGAAATATGCCGAAATAAATAAAATAATATCTAGTTGCGCGCAAAAGTACGTAGAAGATGTAAAGAATGTGTCTTTCCCTTCTGAGGAGCATGTTTTTCATCTTGATCCTGAGGAGAATAAAAAACTTGAAAACTATATTAATAGATAAAATTTATGAATTAAGAGAACTTATTTCTGAGTGGAAAAGTGATGGATGTACAATAGCTCTGGTTCCCACAATGGGAGCTTTGCATGCAGGGCATGAATCTTTAATAAAAAAAGCAAAAGAGCAGTGTGATAAGGTTATTGTAAGTGTATTTGTAAACCCTATTCAATTTGGCCCGACAGAGGACTTTGATAAGTACCCAAGGACGATTGAGAAAGATAGGGAAATTTGTGATGATAATGGTGCTGATGTAATATTTGCTCCAAATGCCACTGAAATGTATGGCGAAGATTTAGTTAATTCGGGAGGATTATCCAATAAGACATTAACTTTTGTTTATCCTCCATATAGCTTGGTTGATAGATTATGTGGAAAGAGTAGAGTTGGACACTTCGATGGTGTTGCGACTGTAGTTGTAAAGTTACTAAATATTGTTCAGCCTGACTTTGCATTTTTTGGACAAAAAGATGCTCAACAGCTTATAATATTAGAAAAGGTTGTAAAAGACTTGAATATTCCTGTTAAAATTGTACCTTGTCCAATTATCAGAGAAGAAGATGGATTGGCAATGAGTTCAAGAAATAAATACCTAACACAAAAATCGAGATTAAGGGCACTTTCTATTCATAGGGCTTTAGTGGACCTTGAGCAACAATATAATAATGGTGTTAGTGATACAAAAATATTATTTGATGCTGCTATTCGTAATCTCGACAGATCAATTGAATTGGAATACTTGGAATTTGTTGATGTAAATAGTTTAGAACCAGTGGAAAAAATCAACCAAAAGACGCTTGTTGCAATAGCTGCAAAAATAGATAATGTAAGATTGATAGACAATGTAGTACTAACTGAAAACGAAGAGTAATGGCTTATCCGGCGCAAAATCAGCAATCATTCACCTTGTTGGCCTTAGTAAAAAATATTACTAAGTTTCTTCAAATTTTGAGTATGTTTTATGCATTTTTTTCTTTAGTTTACTGGCTGTTATATACCTCTGGCCTAACTGCAATCGAGGGTGTTTTCTGGATTTTTAAGCCTACTTGGGATTTTGTTAATTTGTTTTATACTTATAAGCCAGCGTTAGATAACCAGGTGGTGGATTTTACGGGAGTTATAAGTTCTATTTGTTTGATAATACTATCAAATACTTTTAAGAGTATTGGTGATGTTGTATCAACTGCTGAGATTAATTATCATATTAAAAAATCTAAAAAACAGGCAAGTAAAGTTAAGCATTCTGTGAAAAATACCATTCAATCGCCTAAAAAAAGCTTTAAAGATCAAACCAATTTTGTGTTTATTCTTGATGTGCAGATTTCTCCTGTTTCGAATTTTATTCAGGAAGAAAATATGTCTGCCGAAGCAATAGATAGCCTGAAGCACAGATTTTATGAGGCATTACTTAATAACCTAAACCATAATCAGATAAGTCAAAAAGGGTATTTTAGAAAAAAATTGTATTTAATATATAAGGATTTTGATTATGTGGATAATTTTATTTTTTATACACGCGAAACCCTGAATTCCTTATCAAAAGAATTTGCCAAGCCTACAATTAGGATTGATTTTCTTGTAGGTCTTGGTTCGTTGAGCTTTAATGATGATTTTTCCAATGAAATTAATATATTAGATACTATTATTTGTTTAAATTTAAAAAATGAGTTTGTTACAACTTCGGGATTTAAATCAACATACGAAACTCGTACCAAATCTCAATATAGACTTATAACAAAGGGAATATATAATCTTTCTAAGAACCTTAATGTTGCAAATAATCAAGAAATATTTTCATTACGAGAATTAATCTAGGCAAAGGCACTTAAATTATAGTTATTTTCTAGTGGAGTCTTATATGCAGTTTCTTGAGTCAATAACTGTTCTTGTAGCGATGCTGCCTGTTGTGCTTGTTGCTCGGCTACTTCTTCCTTCTGTTCTGCAATTGATTTACCAAAAATAGAGGTGCCTACTTTTTCAGAAACAGCTCCGCCTACCATTCCACCAATAATACCGCAGAGTCCTCCAATTACTGCCCCTACAGCTGTGCCTGCTACGGGAATAACTGAACCTATTGCGGCACCAGCCGCTGCACCACCGGCAAATCCTGCAAGGTTGATTCCTGAACGTCCTATTTGTTGGATTCCATCTCCGTTTTTAAAACCTTTTATTATTTCTGGTATTTCAAATGCTACACTTAAAGCAATTGCTATGCTGCCGCCTTTCCCTTTTAAGAATTTACCCGCTTTACTAAAGATTCCTTTTAATCCTGTTTTCTCAGCAGCTTTTATTCCGCTTTCAAGTCCTGTTTCTTTTGCTGCCTTTACTGCAGACTTTGCTATATCATCAGCATTTTGTATTTCTTTTCCAAAAATTTTGGATAGTTTTGTGCCATCTAATGAGCCATCACTTGCTGCATTATACATATTTACCAGTTTTTGGTTGTATGATTTATATGAGCCGCCAAACTTTGATCCATCTTTTTTTATTTCTTTTAATACGCTTTTTCCAACACTTTTTTTGTTAAATACATCACTTGCCAAATTTACTGCTTTGTCAAAGTTCTTAACTTCAGTTTCAGTCAGATTTACAAAATTTTTGAAACGATCTAGTCCTTTTATTGTACCGCCAGCAGATGATTCATTTAATAATGTTCTAATTCCTCTTCCAGAAGAACCGGCAAATACTTTTCCTAATGAATCTTCATTAGCTAAAGCCATCTTTGTAAGCCTTAAAATTGCACCCATATTTTCCCCAATAAGTAACTAACCTTACCTATATAAAAACAATATTGATTTTATAATTTACTGATATTGTTGTGATGTTACAAAATGTAAAACAGCATGATTTGTCACTAATTTTAAGATATTATATATTTATTATGAAACTGAAAATAACTACTTTAAATGAAAATATTAAGATTCCTGAGTACCAGACCGAAGGTTCTTCTGGGATGGATTTATGTGCTGCTATAACCGAACCTGTTCAAATTGCGCCATTAGAAAGAGCTTTAATACCTACAGGGATAAAAATTGAAATTCCGACTGAATACGAAGCTCAAATCAGAGCTAGGTCAGGGTTATCTATAAAGCACGGAATTACTTTGATCAATGCTATTGGTACTATTGATGCTGATTATAGAGGAGAAATAAAGATAGGTTTAGTTAATCTGTCTAATCAGATTTATTCTATTCAGCCAAATGATAGAATAGCTCAAATGGTAATTTGCAGAGTTGAAAAAGCAGACATTGAAGTAGTTGTTGAACTGTCTGAAACAGTAAGAGCTGCTGGTGGGTTTGGATCTACAGGTAGATAAATATAGACAAGACTTATAATAAAAAGACGGATAATTGTTTATCCGTTTTTTATTTAAATAAGCCAATACCTGTAATGAATGTACTTACAACAAAAACAATTGCAACAATTGTTGTTAGTTTATTTAGTCCGGTTTCAGCACTTTTTTGTGATGAAAATAAATTAGCGGCTCCTCCTATTGAGGCAAGACCATCTCCCTTTGGTGAATGTAGTAATACTAGTAATATTAATAATAGGGCAGATACTACTTGAATTATCCAAAAAAATGTTAACATTTTTACTCCTTAACGATAAATTATGACTCTATTCTATCATAAATTATAAATTTTTCGCAAATAGCTTGTCGAGTAATATCTTTTACTAGCAGGATTTTTAGTCGTGATTTTTCCCCTGAAATAAATTCAATTTTATTTTTTGGAATATGTAGGTGTTTAGATAAGAACACAACTAAATGTTTATTTGCTTTGTTTTCTATTGCTTGGGATGTGATTTTTATTTTTATGTATTCATCACAATAGCCTACGATGGTGTCCTTTGAAGAGTTTGGTAGTAGTCTTATGAGTATCAATACGCCATTTTTGTGGTTTTTTATAAAATTTAGTTTATTTTCAGTATTTTTGTATTCTTGGTTCATATAATAATTATACAATACTACTTATTTCTGACATACTATCTAGTCAAATGCTAAAAATAAGTGTAATATATACATATTAAGGATTTTTTGTAAATATGGCTGATAAAGTAATTTTTAGAGAATTAGAAGAAATTTTAGTTTCTCAAAAGCGTTCCCAAGAAGATATAGATAAAATTTTTCTGGCATATAAATTTGCCGAGCGCTTGCATGAAGGTCAGTATCGAATTAGCGAAGAGCCATATATTATTCACCCGTTTGAAGTGTCAAAAATACTGGCAGACTTGAGGGTTGATAAAAATACTGTAATAGCTGCTTTATTACATGATATTTTAGAAGACACAGATACGACTCCTGATGAAATTCTTTTACAATTTGGTGAAGATGTTTTAAATCTTGTTCAAGGAGTAACCAAATTAGGCAAGTTTCAGTTTAAATCCAGTGAAGAACGACAGGCTGAAAACTTTAGAAAAATGTTTATTGCGATGGCGAATGATGTCAGAGTTATCTTTTTAAAGCTTGCTGATAGACTTCATAATATGCGTACTTTGAACTACATGGCGCAAAATAAACAGCAAAGGATTGCGCAAGAGACCTTGGATATTTTTGCTCCTTTGGCAAATCGATTGGGGATTGGTAAAATTAAAGCAGAACTTGAAGATCTTTCCCTAAGGTATTTGTATCCTGAGAAATACTTTGAAATAGCTCAATTAGTTGCACAAAAAAAAACAGAGCGTGATCTAACTGTCCAATTATTAATTGATAAAATTTCTGCAAATCTAAAACAAAATAAAATATATGCGGAAATTTCAGGCAGAGCAAAACATTATTATAGTATCTATAAGAAAATGAGCCGGTTAAACCTTGCTTTTCATGATTTGTATGATATCACTGCTGTTAGGGTTATTGTAAAGGATGAACGAGAGTGCTATGAGGTTTTAGGAGTTATTCACTCTCAATTTAAACCCATACCAGGTAGATTTAAAGATTATATAGCTATGCCTAAAAGCAATGGATACAAGTCGTTGCATACATCTGTTTTGGGGCCAAGACAAAAACCATTGGAAGTTCAGATAAGAACTGTTGATATGCACAATATTGCCGAATATGGGGTTGCTGCTCATTGGCGATATAAAGAGTCAGGTTCAGCTAAGGCTGATTCTGATAATGACATCAAATTCTCTTGGATGCGCAAGATGGTTGAGATGGATGAAGAAACTACAAGCGCAAATGAATTTGTAGAAAATGTAAAACTAGACCTTTTCTCAAATCAGGTTTTTGCATTTACCCCGATGGGAGACGTTATTGATTTACCACAAGGCGCGACTACTGTGGATTTTGCCTATAGGATACATTCAGATGTCGGAAATAAAACTACAGGTGCTCTTATAAATGGGAGAATAGCTCAACTTGATACTAAGTTAAAAAATGGAGACATAGTTGAAATATTTACTTCGAAAACAGGTACTCCAAAATTACATTGGTTAAATTTTACGGTAACAAAACAAGCACAATCAAAGATCAGACAATGGTTTAAAAAGAATAATAAAGAAGAGTATATTGCACTTGGCAAAAATTTGCTGGAAGTTGAATTAACTAAGGCGGCATTTGATGAGCACTTAAAAAGTGGTGAGTTACAAAGAGTTTCTAAGTTACTTAATTATCAAGAATTAGAAGATCTTTATGCTGCTGTTGGAAATAGTGAGACTACCGTAAATAAAGTTGCTAATAAACTTAAAAAGCCAGTGGCAGAAGATCCTGCGAAATTTGTTTCAACCTGGAAGCATAAAACTCATAAAAATGATATTCTTGGTCTTGAAGGGATGTTATATAGTTTTGCGAAATGTTGTACGCCACTTCCAGGAGAACCTATTGTTGGAGTTGTGACTAAAGGAAAAGGCGTTTCTATTCATAGAATTGATTGTAATTCGCTTGATACCATACCTCCAGAACGATTAATGCAAATAAATTGGGCAGATTCGCAGCCTAATAAAACCTATATTACTTCTATAAGAATTGACGTTACAGATAGAATGGGTATGCTCAAAGAAGTTTTAACAAAGGTAACTGATTGTGATACTAATATTACCTATGCAAATGTCAGTGCGAATAACCCTAAAAAAATAGGGATTATAGAAATGGGTGTTGAAGTCAGCAGCATTGAAAGACTTAATACAGTTATTGCGGCACTTCAATCTCTTCCTGATGTTCATTCAGTAAAGAGAGTTCCTATAAACTCAAATTCCAAAAGATATACAAATTCGACTGCAGCAAAAAAGAAAAAGACTAAGTCTAATTGATTTTTTTCTCTCTCTCGATCAATTTTGTTTCAAATTGAGCTAATGCTTGGGTACCCACTAGTTGTTCTAGTGCTGCTCTTTGTGTTAGAAATTCTAATTCGGCTTTTGATCTATTATCAATTGCTACCCTATAATAAGAATCTGCAATTAATAGATCGTCTTTTGAGCCTGCTTTAGCCACATTATAATATTTTTCTCGTTTGTTTAGTGTGTCTATAGACATTTTTAAGACTTTTGCAGATGTCATATAGTCGAAATATTCACTTATCATTCTTTTTTGTAAGTTATCAACTTTCTGAATAAGTATTATCATGTCTGAATCTGTGACTTTTGTGAATTTATAATTTAAATCTTTGTCATTGAAAGATAAAGAGTTCAGTAATGAACCACTCATCATTGCTCCTGTGGCGGCAACAGGATTTATGAATCCGGCTCCGGCTACTGAAGAAAAGCTTGCAATAGGTCGTACTATTTTTTTTACAATACTATCTTTTGGCTTGTCTTGATCAGGATTTGATAATTTATAGATAGCAAATTTGATAGTTTCACTTTTTGAAGCTGCTCCAGCCCACAGAATCTGTATATCTTCTAGCATTTCTTCTTTATCTATCTCTAGTGACTTTGAAATTTGCTTTGAAATTTCTTTCAATGTCATATCTGCATTTGTTATGCTTCTTATATATGTTTCATCATATGATGTTGTTTTGTTTTTTTCTTGTTCAGCCAGATCAATTACTTTAAACTCTTTTTCAATATCTTTACCAACACCCAGTCTGAAGGCAGGATCTTTAGGTAGCTTAAGGTCATCAATCGTAGTTGCTGCATATGAAGATTGGGTAAGACAACAAGCAATTGAAAAAAGTATTAATGATTTTCCTATATTATTTTTCATCAATTTTTCTTTATTGCCTCCGTGTTTAAGAGTTGATTTTTAAATGCATATTGTGATAGCAATAGCTTATCAACTGTTTCTTTTCCAGCAAGTCTTTCAAGCTCAAGATAATATTTTTTTGCATTTTGTTCTTGATTATATTCTTGAATTAGCATATCGTCATATAGTGCAGATGATATTATTTGTTCAATATTTCCTTTGCTCCTTAGAGCCTCTGAGTAATTTTTATTGTACAAAAGAATTCTAGACCTTGTATCTTTTAGCTTGTTTAGAGATCCTTTATAGTTATAGTACGAAGAAATTATTGAGTCTTGCAAGGTTTCAATCATCCCCGCAAGTTCTATTAATTCAGTATCTGAAAGTGGCGGATTTTGTTTTCCATCTGCTTTATTGATATAGCTATTTGCCAGTCTTCCAGTTGTGAACGAAGCAGATTGAACTAGCGAATCTGCACCTGCAAATGTTGGAAGAAAGGATGCCCCATAGACGAGTGCTGAAACTGTTTTTGCCATTGCAGAAGAGTGTAGTCTTCTATGGCTTTCAGGTGTATTAAGCTTCTTCATTGTAAATTTTATCAAATCATTTCTATCTACTGTAGATTTCCACAGAAGTTCTAAGTCTTTTATCTCATCATTGTGTTGGATTTGAACAAGGTTATCTAGGGCTTCTTTATTATCAACAATAAGGCTACCCTTCATAACTTTTTCTGAAGGTTTTAGATTTACTGTTTGTTTTTTAACTCCACCTAGATCTATTTCTTCAGCTTTTGCAATGTTTGTAATGACTGAAAATGTAGAAAATATGCAGATATAAACTAGTGTTTTTTTTAACATAGACGTACTCTCAATATATACAATTTTATAGCATATATGAATGGTGCTTTCTACTTTTTAGAGAATTACGTGAAGAAAACTTAATCACTTCTAGAAAAGCTTTTATCTTTACAATATAATTTTAACAAGTACTACAGTAGGGAATATGTTTATGACTGATATAAAAAAAATAAAATTAAACAATTTTGAAATTGGTGGTGACAAGCTGACAATTTTAGCAGGTCCCTGTGCCATTGAGAGCAGAGATGTTCTTTTTAGAACTGCAGAAGTATTGAAAACTATTGCTGATGAACTTGATATAAACTATGTTTTTAAATCTTCTTATGACAAAGCAAATAGAAGCTCTATAAACTCTTTTAGAGGGCCTGGAATAGATTTAGGGTTGGAGCTTTTACAAGAGGTAAAAAGAGAATTTGATGTCCCTATAGTGACTGATATTCATCAGATAGATGAGGCTCAAAAAGCCGCTGAAGTGGCTGATATCCTTCAAATACCTGCGTTTTTATGTAGGCAAACAGATCTTCTTGTTGCGGCTGCAAAAACGGGGAAAATTGTTAATATAAAAAAAGG